>JBFLZD010000067.1 GCA_040756435.1 Spirochaetota bacterium
TCATTGCCGAGGGCAAGCCGTATTTTGAGCAGGGAGAAAATTTTGATTACACGCCGGTATCCCTGCTCTATCCAACAAAGTACGAGTATGACTGTATGGGGCGAAAAATAAAAACCACCTATCCTGACGGTGGCGAGGTGCTTGCAGGCTATGGGGTGCGTGAAGGGAAATTACTTGAGTGCATCACGGATCAAAATGGCAACAGTAAAGTAATAGCCCGCGATACTCGTGGTAACATCATAGCGGTAACGGAGGAAGGCGATATAACCACACGCTACCAGTATGATGTGGTCAATCAGTTGATAGCGGTGGTAGACGCAGCCGGTAACACTACCCGCATCACGTATGACACCTGGGGCAGGCGCACCAGCATTGACAACCCCGACACCGGAAAAACCAGTTACCAGTATGATGATGCCGGAAACCTTATAGCAAAGCAAACGGACAATTTGCAAAAGCAGGGAAAATGGATACGCTACACGTACACTTACAAGCAGCTAAAAATGATTGACAATCCCAATTTTGAGGATGTATATTTTGAGTATGGCAGCCCGGGTGATGGGCATAACGGTGCCGGTCGTGTGGTTAAGGAAATAAAGGGAAGCATAAGCGATAGTTACTGGTATGGAGCCTTAGGCGAGGTCATAAAAAAGAGTCGCAGTATAGAGGGGCAGACCTACACCATACAGTGGAAGTGGGACAATTTTGGCAGGGTGCGCAGTATATGGTATAGCAATGGCTTTAGTGTGAGTTATGCGTATGATGCGGGAGGCCAGGTTAAGGGTGTGGTGGGCTACGCAGGTAACTATCGCAGCGAATATGTAAAAAACATAGAGTATGACCAGTATGGCAGCCGCACAAAAGTGGAATATGGCAATGGCGTGGTAACCCGTTACAGCTATGATGCAACAATGCACCGGCTTGTGAAGCTTGTCACACAACAGGGCGATAGTACCTTGCAAAACATAGCGTATACGTATGACAGGGTAGGAAATATATTGACAAGAAGTGAAAACGGTGTTGTGATGAGTAACAACATTGTAAAAAGCATACGGCATAGTTATAGCTATGATAGTTTGTATCGGCTGACCGAGGCAGAGGGTAGCATAGAAGAGAATGGGAACACGGTGAACAGTTACCGTAATGAATTTACCTATAGCAGTATAGGGAATATTATGAAGAAGCTGCAGGTGGTAAAGGTTAAGGGGCAGGATGATGCAGGACTTACGTATGATTACACCTACAGCTATGAGTCAAACAAGCCGCATGCGGTAACTAATATTAATGACAACCTAACGTATCGGTATGATGCCAATGGGAATATGATAGCGGTATATGACACGGCAAAGGATTACAACAGGGTACTCTACTGGGATGACGATAATAGGCTCACAAAGACAGTGGACACCACAGCAGGCAAAGGGGTAACAACCACGTATACTTATGATGCCAAAGGTATGCGGATACTCAAGGATGGTCCGTATGGGAAATCGATTTATGTGGATACCGGCTTTATTGCTTCGACTAACACCCCGGGTGCAGAAGCTACACTGGTAAGCAATCACGTATTTGTGGGCAATACCCGTGTAGCAAGCATAGTAAAACACAAAGATGAACAAACACCGGCAACCTATTATTACGCAAGCGATCACTTGGGTTCATCGTCGGTGCTCACCACAAGTACAGGCAGCTACCACGAGCGGATAGAGTATCTGCCGTATGGTGAGGTGTGGGTAGAAGATTGTGCTTCGACAGGCTCAGCAACCGGCAGCATAAGTGGCTACTCAACGCCGTATAAGTTCACGGGGAAGGAATTGGATAGGGAGACAGGGTTGTATTACTTTGGAGCCCGGTATTACGATGCACGGCTAAGCAGGTGGATAAGTACGGATCCGGCGCTCCAGGAAGGCAAATACTTCCCCAAACCCAATGACTATGACACGGAGCACGACTTTTACTGGTACTTACAGCAGGATGGCAGCAAAAAGCTTCCCGGGCTTGGAGGGGTATTTAATGCGGTGAATATGGATGTGTATCACTATGCGGGAAATAATCCCATACGGTATATGGATCCTGATGGGAAATTAATATTATTAGGATGTAGCGGTAAGAATGATAGCGGAAAACAGTTTGTAAATGCAATGGTCAATTGGGCCTTAGAGCAGGGGATAGAACTTGATGACAGGAGTAAAGAAGAGTTAAAAAGGATTGGCAATAATTTAGATATGATAAGTGATGCAAAGGAATTTTTGTTCATTGCATCAATATATGCGGCAGCACTTGATTCATTATCGAATGGGAGTGATGTTAAAGATAAGATAATAGCATTATCCAATATGGCAGGGATGACATCAGAAACATTACCTGATGAGATAGCAACTGCGTTGGGAGCTATGGATTATGATCAGTTAGGGGTGATAGCAAAGGGAATGAATTTAATTGCGGCTGCAGGAGCTGAAAATAATGCAAATTTACTATCAAGTATTTATTATACAGACAATAATATTGAACTATCAAAATTTTGGGGCAAGGTAGCAGTAATATTTGGGAAAATAAAGTACAATAGTGCAAGATCTATTGTTGATATGACAAATAAAAGGAAAAAATGAATGGGATACCGATATGAAAATAGCCAAGATAACAATATTGATTGTTCAACTTATAATTATTATGCTAACTGGGTGTAATAAATTAACGGAAGAGGAAAAGACGAGATTTAAAGAAGCCATTATTAAAAATGATCGTCAGTATGTTGAATACATTTTATCAAAAGGTGTTGATTTGAATGATGAAAAAACATTTGGGTATATCCCACTCCATATAGCTGTTTGGAAAAACAATATTGAATTAATACAACTTTTTTTGGAAAGAGGAACTAATATAAATATTCTTAATGGATTGGATCAGAATTGTTTATTTCAAACATATGATATAAACACGGTTGAATATTTAATTGAACATGGAGCAAACGTTAATCAGGTGGATAAAGATGGATATATACCATTAATCTTGTGTTCTTGGCATTATGAATTAGCAAAACTATATATTGAAAAAGGAGCCAATTATAAGCACAGAAATAGAAATGGCATTTCATTATTTTTAGCGGCTGTTTCTGATGGCAATTATGAATTGGTAAAATATTTAATAAATGAGAAGAAAATTAATGTTAATGAAGTTCTTGATAATGGATTCAATGCCTTAATGTGGTATATGGTTAGTATTAAGCATGTGGAAGAGTTGAAAAATAATAATATTATAATTCTTCTATTAAATAAAGGGATAAATATTAATCATAAAGACAATAAAGGTTTTACAGCACTTCATATTGGAGCTTTGTTGAATAGTGAAAAAGAAATAATGCAAATACTATTAAATCACGGAGCTGATGTACATATAAAAAACAACAAAGGGAAAACGCCGCTGGATATAGCAATAGAAAGAGGAAATACAGATATAATAAATTTATTGAAGAGATATTCAAGGAAAAGATGAAAATAAGTGATGGTTTTTAATTTTAATATGAGATAGCTTAACAAAACTTGTCCATTTATAAAACATACAATTCCATCACCAAGCATGATTTTTACTGGTACTTACAACAGGATGGCAGCAAAAAGCTTCCCGGGCTTGGAGGGGTATTTAATGCGGTGAATATGGATATGTACCACTATGCGGGAAATAATCCCATACGGTATATAGATCCTGATGGGAAATTATTAGGGTGTTCTGAAGAAGAAAAGCGGGGGACAAAATTTATAAATGCATTAAAAAATTGGGCGGCAGAAGAAGGGATAAATTTAGATAAAAAATCAATGGAAGCTTTAAATGACATCGGAAAATCTTTAAATTTAGTAGAAGATGGTAAAACATTTTTTATACTAGCATCAATACTAACAGCAGGGATAGATGGTCTAAAAGGCAATGTAGAAGATAAGTTAATAGCAATAGCAAATATGTCAGGAATAACAGCAGAGATGCCAATATTTGATGAGGTAAAAACAGCATTAGGTGCTGTTGATTATAAACAATTGAGTAAAATTGCAGTATGTATAAATATAATCGCATTAAAGGGTGTTGCAGGTAAATCAGCAATAATGATGTTCGAATATAGCAGTCCATACAATTACAATCACGATTTATATCAATTTTGGGAAAATGTATATAAAATATTTGATAATATGGGGTTTACTTATGCAAATATATTGGCAAAATAAACATAAACATAAAAAATATTATCATTTATTTTGAATAATTTTAGAATATATTTATATATATTTTTAATATTTGTTTTTGTAATCATTGTTGGTGGATGTAAGCAACAAATCACAAAAGAAGAAATTGGATATTTTAAAAAGGCTATTGAGAATAATAAAAAAGATTATATACATAAAATTATAGAAAAAGGTTTAGACATAAATGATTTTAAATCATTAGGTTATATCCCATTACATGAAGCAGTAAAAACAAACAATATAGAATTAATTGAATTATTTTTAAATAATGGTGCAGATATTAATGCTATCAATGAATGTAAACAAAATTGTTTATTTCTAACTATAAATATTAATACTATGAAATTTTTAATAAGCAAAGGTGCAAATATAAATCAGGTTGATAATTTTGGTAATATACCATTGGCTTATTGTTTGTGGAGTTATGATTTATCGAAAATGTATATTGATAACGGAGCCAATATAAATAACGTCAATAAAGAAGGTTATCCATTATTATTTATGGCTTTATTGGAAGGGGAAAATAATGTAATAGTATATTTAATTAATAATAGTAAATTAAAAATACAAGTCTGTAATAAGAAAGGTGAAAATGCTATAATATGGTATAGCTATTGTGGTTATGATTGTTACATCTTAGACAAATTATTAATGAAAGGTTTGGAATTAAACAGTATTTCAAAAAATGGAGTTAATGCATTAATAGCATCAGTTATTGTTTCATATAGATTTAAAGAAAAAAATATTAATAAAAATTATCGTTATATAACACATTTAATACACAAAGGTATTAATATTAATCATCAGGATAAACTAGGCAATACAGCTTTGCACTATGCAGTAATAAGGGAAAGACCAATAGAATTACTATCATTATTATTAAAATATGGTGCCAGGAAAGATATTCGTAATAATGAAGGGAAAACACCATTGGATATTGCTATAGAAAAAAAAAGATAGCAAGGTGATTGAATTGCTTAAATACTATACTACCGGTAAATATGGCTACATATCCACCTATCCTGATGGTGGCGTAGTTATAGCAGGCTATGGGGTGCGTGAAGGGAAATTACTTGAGTGCATCACGGATCAAAATGGCAACAACACCAACAAACAGAAAAAAACTGAGCAATAAGCGGGCAGCGGCGTTTTTTTGCTGAGCACCGGAGCTTCAGGGTGGAAAAAGGGCGAGGACTGTATGAGCCCCGAGGAAATCGGGGCGAGTTCCGCAGCCCCCACCGTGAAGCGAGGAGCGCAGGGAATCCCGACGGAGGTCGGGACAAAAAACGATAGCCGCAAGCCGGGGGCAAGGGGATACCAAGGGGAACGGGGGCTGGCGTATGAAATCCCCGTTCCCCTTGTGAAAATGATTGACAGAATATGAAAACGGTGTGGTGATGAGTGCTGGTGAGGTTAAGAGTATAATGCCTAAGGTTTACACGTAAATAAAGGATAGAAAAAAATACAAAATGTATACCGGTAAAGTGCTCTTTGATGATAACAAATAAATGATTTTATTTTATATGAAGTACTACAAGCACAGTGAAGATTACATCAAGAGCAATGACAGGGCAACATCGTGCTGTACAGACAGGTACGGCACGTTGAGATGCGTGCGACCCTTCAGCAAGCTCAGTGCAGGTGACCTGAAGGGAGGCTATTTTACAGCACACAGTGGAAGGATTTATATACAATAACTATCGCCAGGCATGGAGATAAGAAGTTCCCCATTAAATAGCTTCATTGTAAAATATTACAAACTAGTTAAAAAGCTGATATAAAAAATCTTTATATGTATTTATTCCCTCTTCCAATTTTTTCACCAGAGCTGTCCCCATAATAAATCCATCAGCATACTTCAGTGCCTGCGTAATGTCTTCTTTATTCTGAATGCCAAATCCCAGGAGAACAGGAATCTTTGCAAAACGTTTTGCCGTGGTAAGAATATGTTTAATCTCGTCACTGATAATCAGAGTACTGCCAGTGGTCCCACGAAGTGAAACAGTGTAAAGAAAGCCCGTTGCCTGTGAACAAATATTTTGAATTTGCTCTACTGTTGATTCAGGTGTAATGAAATGAATGTAGTCTAAATTGTATGCCTGTGCGTGTTCAGCAAATCGGCGAGACTCAATATACGGCACGTCAGCCAGTATGATCCCTTTCACACCATGTAAGGCAAAATTTTGAAAAGCAGTATCAATGCCGTTATGAAAAATTTTATTGGCATACGTCATGATATATATTTTTTTTGATTTGTTGTGATTAGTAATATATTCGTTCAATACACTACAGCTTTGTAAAACAGCCTCTGTTGATACACCAGCTTCAAGTGCTTTGTGTGATGCTGATGCAAGTAACGGCCCATCGGCTACCGGGTCGCTGAATGGAAGCCCTATCTCAATAAAATCAAAATAGCGCAGTCCTTCTATGGCTGCCTGCAAAAATATTTCCTGGTCAGGATAATTGCCAACCAAATAAAATCCATTGTATTTCATATATCCACTTCCTTCAATATAGTGTCTAAGTCTTTATCACCACGACCAGAAAGATTAATGATAACCGATGCGCCGGCAAAATTGTCTCTGTTTTCAAGTACATAGCCCAATGCGTGGCTGCTTTCAAGCGCCGGGATAATACCTTCAGTACGTGTAAGTGTGATACACGCATCCAGAGCTTGTTTGTCGGAACATGTGGTGTACGTAACCTTATTGCTGTCTTTCCAGAAGCTATGCTCGGGGCCAACTGCTGGATAGTCAAGCCCTGCAGAAATGGAATGTACATCCATAACCTGTCCGTCATCATCCTGTAACAGATAGCTTAATGCACCATGCAGAATCCCGGGCTTGCCTAAAGTAAGCGATGCACAATGCCCTCCGGGATGCAGCCCTTTACCTCCAGCTTCAACACCAATGCACTGTGTGGAAGTATTAATGAATGCATGGAAGAAACCTGCAGCATTGCTACCGCCACCAACACAGGCAACACAATATTCGGGCAGCATTCCTGTACTTGTTGAAAACTGTTGCAGCGCTTCATTGCCAATGACTTTTTGGAAATCCCGCACAATTACTGGAAATGGATGTGGACCGCTAACCGAGCCAAGCAGATAATGCGTTGTACGTACATTGCGCACCCAATCACGAAGCGCCTCGTTTATGGCATCCTTTAACGTTTTGCTTCCTGATGTTACCGGTATAACCTGTGCACCCAGAAGCTTCATTCTTTTAACATTGGGCATTTGCCTTTCAATGTCAACTGAACCCATGTAAATAGTGCACTCCAAACCCAGCAATGCAGCAACCGTGGCAGTGGCAACGCCATGCTGCCCTGCACCCGTTTCGGCAATGATGCGCTTTTTGCCCATAAAGCGTGTAAGCAAAGCCTGCCCCAGGGTGTTATTGAGCTTGTGAGCACCGGTGTGAAGCAAGTCTTCTCGTTTAAGATAAAGCGATATTCCGGTTAGTTCAGAAAGTCGCCTGGCAAAGTATAATGGTGTTGGTCTTCCCGCATAGTGGTGCAATAAATCATTTAGTTCCTGTTGCAAGGATGCATCCTGCAAAAAATGCTTATATGCATCTTCTAATTCTATGAGAGCGTTGATAAGCGTTTCAGGAACAAACCTTCCGCCGTAGCTTCCAAAGTATCCGTTGTTATCGGGATATGTCATGGCCACACTCCTTAATTGTTTTTATTAGTTGTTTCATTTTGGAAAAATTTTTTATGCCGGGACTATCTTCTATTCCGCTTGCCACATCAATGCCAAAAGGTTTTAATGTGGCACACAGTTTCTGGACATTATGTATATTTACTCCACCAGAAATAATGGTTCTATTCAGGTGAGAAAATGATGCAACGCTTCCCCAGTCAAATTGTTTTCCTGTGCCTCCAAATTGTGAGCTATCAAATGTGTCAAAAAGATAATAGTCTTTTGTATCAATCACAGGGACCATCTCAATGGAAAAATTTTTACTTACCCTCATTCCAAAAAAAATAGTAAAATGGGGCGATAGTTCCACGTATAAATCCTCAGAGTAAACCTGCAGTGCCGCAAGACCTAAGGTTTTAGCAATGGATGCCACAGCAGTAGGGCTATTATCTATAAATACTCCCACGCTCATTACGCCGTGATTATTGCAGATGGCGATACACTCTCTGGCTTTAGTAAAGTTACAGAAGCGTGGTGATCCTGTATAAAAGATAAACCCGCAGGCACTTACACCTAAATTGCAGGCAGCTTCAACATCTTTGGGCCGTGTAAAACCACAAAATTTAACAAACATTAGAAAACTCCTGTATACGTTTTTGTGGATCAGTGGCTTTCATAAGGGCTGTTCCAACTAAATATATGGTTGTTCCTGTGTGCTCTTTGATGTGTTGAATAGTTTTGGAATTGTCAATGCCACTGGCACAAATCTTCTTAATATTGTACGGAATGCTTTTCAATGTAGCAATGGCTGTGTCATACTCAAGTTCAAGCGTGTTCAAATTCCGTATATTGACCATTATATAGTCAGGTTGTAATGTAAGAACATAATCAAGTTCATTTTTTGTGTGCACTTCAATAAGTGGCAACAATCCTTTATGAATAGTATATGCATAAAGCTGATGTAATTCATCAGCAGTAAGCATAGCTGCAATAAGCAGTATTATATCTGCACCAGCGTTATATGCAACATCAATCTGTTCGGGATAACATATAAACTCTTTGCAAAGGACAGGCAGCTTTATAGCCTCTGCTACACTCTGTATATCGGTATAGCTTCCCCCAAAATACTCACCATCAGCCAAAACACTCACCGCTTTTGCACCGGCTTTCTGATACAGTATTGCCTGTGTGGCCGGCTCAACATTGTTAATTAAGCCAGCTGAAGGCGAAGCTTTTTTTACTTCTGCGATGATATTAATAGAACTATCGCACACAAATGGATACATGGGGCGATTGCGTTTTGAGAATATTTGTAACATATTAATGACCTCAGAACGCTGCTGCAATTTTTTATGCTTCATCATTGCAAGTGAAAACATGGGTTACCCTTCCTGAAGTTTGGTAAGTGTTTGTGCAACACTGCCACTATGAATGACATCAAGTGCCACTGCATAATTATTGTCTATGGATGAATTATCATCCAGTACAAAAAGCGCCAATGCTGTATTCAACGCTAAAAGCTTGCTAAGCGGTGTAGGTCTATTGCTATTAATAGTTTCTATAAACAGTGTTGCATTCTCCTGTGGTGACAAATCTTTTGGAATAGCATTAGCATCATCTTTACTCAAAAAATTTTCTGGATTAATAGAAAACGCGCTGACCTCGTTATCACGAATTTCAACAACATTGGTTGGATATAGTGGCGATACCTCATCCATGCCATTTGTAGAAGAGTACAGTATTAGCCGTTCATATCCCAGAGGCAATGCTGCCTGTGCATAAACTTCTAAAAATGAAGGATGAAAAACTCCAATCATCTGCCGTTTTGGGTGCAATGGGTTGGTAAGTGGCCCTAAATAGTTAAATATGGTTCTAACGGCCAATTGCTTTCTAACCGGGGCAGCATGTTTCATGGCAGGATGATAGTTGGGTGCAAACAAAAATATAAATTTATTTTTATTAAAATAGCGTACCGCATCCTGGCCTGAAAGGTTTACCGGTATATTCAGAGCTTCATAAAAATCAGCGGAACCGCTTTTGCTGGTTACTGAACGGTTGCCATGTTTTGCAATTGGGTAGCCCATAGCGTTAAGAATAATGGCAACAGCACTGGATATGTTAAAGGAATGTGAATGGTCACCACCAGTACCACAGGTATCAAAAACGCTTTCAGTGATGGGAAGGCTTACTGCAAATTTTCGCATTGATTTAATGGCACCACTGATTTCTTCAGGCTTTTCCTTGCGTACTTTCATTGCAGCAAGTACTGCGGCAAGCTCAACCTGTGATATCCTGCCATCAAAGATGGAATCAAATAAATACTCTGATTGTTCCATGGACAGTGTGTTGCCTTCAATTGTTTGTGTTATAAGCTGTTCTGTTTTCATAACATCCTCCTATAAAATTTTTTAAAATCTGTAAACCGTACTCTGATGCGTACGATTCCGGGTGAAATTGTACACCCCACACAAATTTTGTTTTATGTTTTAAAGCCATGATTTCACCATCGCTTGAACGGGCTTCAATGCTAAGGCAGTGGGGGAAATTTATTGTACTTACCACCAATGAATGGTAACGGACAGCGGTAAATTGTTGTGGTATATTGTGGAAAAGATTACCACCGTAGTGCTCAATAATATCAGTTTTACCGTGCATGATCTTTTTTGCATGAACTATCGCTCCGCCATATACATATCCAATTGCTTGCATACCTAAGCACACGCCCAGGATGGGTATATCATCAATGTTTTGGATGACAGTTACTGTAATGCCTGAATGCTGTGGGGACGAAGGGCCAGGTGATACAATGATACCAGTGTATTTATGGAAATTAATTGACTCAAAATTAGTATCGTTGCGGTAAACATCTACCTCTTGTCCCAGTATGCGCATGTACTCAACTAAGTTATAGGTAAACGAGTCGTAGTTATCAATTATACAGAACATTACACAATCTCCTTTAACATGGTTTTTATTTTTGCAAACGGCAGGCTTACTGAAAGTGCTTTAAGTTTATTTACTATTTCATTAAATTCATTTTCAGGGATACTATCGTACACAATGCCGGCACCTGCCTGTAAAAATGACCCTTGCGGTGAAAAAACTGCTGTGCGAATAGTAATGCAGGTATCCATGGTATTGTTAAATCCAATGTAGCCCACACATCCTGCGTAAATGCCGCGCGGATGTGGTTCAAGCTGGTCAATGATCTCAATAGCGCGCACCTTGGGGGCCCCTGTTACCGTGCCAGCAGGGAAGGTGTGGCGCAGCACATCGCTTAAACGGATACCATCGTTGAGTGTGGCGGTAACATTTGAAACTAAATGAATAACGTGCGAATAATCTTCTGGTTGCATGAACTGTCCAACCTGCACGCTTCCTGGCTTTGCGATGATGCTTAAATCATTGCGTGCTAAATCAACAAGCATCAGGTGCTCTGCGCGTTCTTTTTCGTTATTGAGCAAAAGTTCCTTGTTTTTAGTATTTTGACTTTTTGTTTTTCCCTGGGCGATAGTTCCTGCAATTGGCCTTAATGTAGCAATATTGTCCTGTACTTTAACATGAATCTCAGGCGAGCTACCGGTAACAGTAAGGTCACCATGTTTCATATAAAACATATACGGTGATGGATTGACCTGCCTCAGTTTGAGATAAAAACGATAGGGGTCAACAGGTTCATTGATGTATGCCCGCATACTTAACACGATCTGTAATGCTTCACCATCTTCAATTAAGGTTTTAGCCTGTGACACTGAATCCATAAATGAATCTGGCGAGATTGTAAAATCCAGGTTTATTGATTCAGAATATGCGGGCAGGTACGGCAGTGAAGTTGAGGATAGTGCAGTTATAATGGTGTCTTCGTAGGTATGAAGGCGCTGTAGTGCCTGCTCATATAGTGATTCAATGCTTCCTTTATCAGTGTAGATACATGTAGCAATGTAGTAGGTATTGTACTTATTGTCGAAGCAGATGAAGTTATCAATGTGGTGCAGTACCATTAATGGATGCAATGTGTCCTGGTGTATGAGCTGTCGCAAATGACCGGTATAGTTAACCAGGTCATACGAAAAATAACCGGACAACCCGCCATTGAATGAACCAAAGCGGTTAAAAGAAGGTGAGCGATAGCGAGCAATATATTTGTCAATAAAATCGAATGGATCAGAGCAGGGGATTGTCGTTGTTTTAGAGCTATCGCATATAATAATATATGGTGGGGTAAGGTAAAACGTTTGTACCGGGTTAAAACCCAAAAATGAAAAGCGGCTTTGCTTTTTGTTTTGTTTGGCGCTCTCAAAGAAGATGCAGTCACCGTTATTGATAAACGATTTCAGTATAAGCAGTAAACCCGGATGGGAAATATTGAGCTGCTTATAGATAGGGATGCGGTTATATGTGTTGCTCAAATTTTTGCATTGCTGTAATGTTGGATACATAATTCGTCTCCTTGCCGTTAAAATAAAAAAGCCGTGGATTTTGATTAAACCCACGGCCTTAAAGCATGCATAAAAAAAGCCGTGGGTTTGATGTCCACCCACGGCTTTGCCATTTTCATTTATACAATAATAGCCCTTCAGGTGGACATCATGTTTGTCCACCACCACCAGCTATTATTAATTGCAAATGTTAATAATGTAATTTTCATTGGCGTTTTACGTTTACTGCCTTTTAAATTATATCGTTGAATGACATAAAATCTAGAAATAAAAAATGTCAACAATTTTTTTACTTTTTAATATTTACATCATCTGTTTTGTGTTTATCTATGCTCTGTTCCACAGGGCATGATTGCGATAGTCAGGTACGAATGCCAAGCTTTGGAAACACATAAATATTCAATGCAAACCACAGTGCCATAAGAATCAAAAACCAGATAGCTTCTTTCATAGCAGTACCTTTTAACATTTATCCACAGGATGAACCTGTATCAACTATAAAACCAGCACCATACGGTGTGTCCACAAAATCTATAGTAACATTAGTTCCTGCATCCATAAACCGTGCAATATCGCTGTCATAGATTACCGGGATTTCATTTGCAATGACAACAGTATCGTTAGTGTTTTCTGACTCATCCAGAGCCAGCCCCAGACGGGGGCCGCCTCATCCAATGCCAGCAAAAACCAGACGCAATCCTGGCTGCTTAAAATCAACGTCTTTAGCAGCTTCAATAATTTTTTGTTTAGCCGAATCTGTAATAGTTATGTTCATAATAAACCTTTTGTAATAATTTATATAATATTAAAATACTAACTTTTCTGGAATTTTCAAGTAATTTTTTTTCATCATCACACTAATCATTACTTTTTTACCAATATTATTGACAGGCAATCCTCTATTTTGTATAGTTTTAATACCTTTTGTAAAAGGTAGAGCACTGATGTTAACAGTTGAGATAGAAGCCTTACAGAAAATTAAAGAAAGGTTATTGCAAATAATCCCTGAACACTTTGTATGCATGTATGCGTTTGGTTCAAGGGTGCGAGGTGATTTTACCGCTGGTTCTGATTTTGATGTTCTTATTGTAATTAAAAAGAAAATACCCCAGCTGGAAGATATGATAGTTTCAATACTAGTGAATGAAGAGTTGAAATACAATGTATCATTTTCACCACTCATTAAAGACGAATATGCATTTGAATTAGAAAAACAGTATAACAGCCCTTTTTATGACAATATAATTAATGAAGGTATAAAGATATGACCCTTTCAGCTGAAGATAAAAAAACATTGAGCCAGTTCAGATTGAAAAAAGCAAAGGAATTCCTTGATGATGCAGAAAGAAATTACGATGATGGACGGTACAGAACGTCAATTAACAGAAGTTATTATGCTGCATTAAATGCTGCACGGGCATTGTTGATATTAGAAGGAGCAAATCCGGAAACACACGATGGCATAATTACAATGTTACGTTTACGATTTGTAAAAAAAGAAATACTTTCTGCTGAAATGATCAAGAAATTCAAACTGCTCTTATCGCGCAGGACTGACGTTGATTATGGTGATTTTGATTCTATCGACAAAGAAGACGCCCTCAGTTCACTTAATGATGCAAAGACCTTCATCCAGGCAATTGAACAGGCAATGAAAAAAATACTTTTATAATAGTATACTCTTTACGGTAAAGCCTGTTAACAGTAACTATCGCCAAAAATTAATACACTATATCCAGCACTTCCTCAAAATAGCTTACAAAGCGGGCATCAATGCCTTTCTTGATATGTTCGGGTAATTCATCAAAATCTTTTTTATTCTCAGCAGGATAAATGATGGTTTTAACCTTTGCTCGTTTAGCTGCAAGGGTCTTTTCTTTTACACCGCCAATGGGAAGCACTCTTCCGGTAATGGTAAGCTCGCCAGTCATTGCCACACTTTTTTTAATGGGCTTATTTTTAGCAAGAGAATATAGCGCCGTTGCCATGGTAATGCCGGCTGATGGACCATCCTTTGGTGTTGCCCCTGCTGGTACATGCAGGTGTATAAAATGATTTTCAAAGAAATCAGGATCAATGCCAAACTGCTTAACTTTGGAACGGATATACGAATAAGCAATTTCCGTTGATTCTTTCATGACATTGCCAAGCTGTCCTGTTTGGGTAAAACCCTTTGTTTTAGAAGGAATAGCAGTAGCTTCAATATACAATGTTGCACCACCTAAGCTTGTCCATGCAAGCCCCATGACAACTCCCGGAATTGGCTTTTTATACAGTGATTCATCGGTAAAGCGAGGTTTGCCCAAAAACTCTTCTAAATTTTGAGTTGTAACAGTAACTGTTGATGTTGTCCCTTCAATAATTTGTCGGGTGGCTTTTCGCATAATCTTTTTTATGTTGTTTTCCAAACTTCGAACACCAGCTTCACGCGCATATCCATCTATGATATTTTTTAGGGCTGCTGTATCTATCTTAACTTCGTTTTTATGCAGTCCATGCTCTTTCAGTTGCTTGGGTATGAGGTATCGCTTTGCTATCTCTAATTTTTCTTCCAGTATATAGCCGGACAGATGCATAATCTCCATACGGTCCATCAAAGGCAAGGGTATAGTGTCTAATTGATTGGCGGTTGCAATGAAAAGAATATTGGATAAATCATAGCGTACATCCAAATAATGATCAAGGAACTGTGAATTCTGTTCAGGGTCAAGCACCTCTAAAAGGGCTGATGCAGGATCGCCCTGAAAGCTTGCTCCTATTTTATCTATCTCATCAAGCATGATAACCGGGTTTGATGTTTCTACCACTTTGGGGCTCTGGATAATTTTGCCAGGCATTGCACCAATGTAGGTCCGCCGGTGACCTTTGATTTCAGCTTCATCGCGCATGCCACCAAGTGAAAAGCGATAAAATTTTCGGTTCAATGCAGCAGCCACTGATTTACCAATGGATGTTTTACCAACACCGGGAGGCCCAACAAAACAAATTATTGAACCGGTAATACTGCCCTTCTTTTTGCCCGCGCTGATAAATTCTAAAATTCTATCTTTTATATCCTGAAGCCCGTAGTGGTCGCGGTCCAGAATTTTTTTTGCTTTGTGAATGTCATAGTTGTCCTGAGAATAAATTCCCCAGGGCAGTGAAGTAAGCCAGTCTAAATAATTTCGGCTTACACCATATTCAGCTGAATGCGGCTCAAGTACTTTTAATTTTTCTAATTCTTCGTTAAAACGTTTTAACGCTTCTTCACTTAACTTAAGTTTTTTGACACGCTCTTCAAATTTTTCAATTTCAGATGTTTTTTCATCTTTTTCAAGGCCCAGCTCTTTTTTGATTTCTTTGAGCTGCTCTCGCAAAAAGAATTCCTTCTGATTTTTGGCAATGCGCTCTTCAATTTGCTGTGAAATTTTTTTCTGTAATTTTGATAATTCAAGCTCCTTTTTTAAAAGCAGGAGTACCTTTTCAACACGTGCTTTAACATCAAATGTTTCAAGGATATCCTGCACCTCTGCAGGTTCGGCTGAAGTGAGGGATGCTACAAAATCAGCTAATTTACCCGGGTCTTCTAAGCTAAAGCGGTTAAGGAAAAGTTTAAGCTCTTCCTGAAACAGGGAATTGGATTTTATTAATTCTTTTACAGATGAAAGAATTGCCGCCGAGTAAGCTTTCATCTCATCAGTTGGTTCAAGTTCGGGTTCATAATAGTGATCCACCTTCCAGCGAATAATAGGCTGTTCAGTCATAACCTGTACCAGAGTAAAGCGCTTCAATGCGTTAACCATCACCTGTATGGTGTTTTCATCGATAGGTGCTATCTTCAATACCTTGATGGTAACTCCCACCTTGTAAAGGTCATCAGATGTAACCATGCTTTCACGTTGATTCTGGATTAGTACCACTCCGCCAATTTTATGATCGGATTCAGCAATGGCCCGGGCGGTGGCAAGCATGGTTTCACCGGTAAGAACCAGTGGTACCATCATGCCGGGGAATATTGGCCTGTGGGATATGGGTATAATGGGTATAATTTCGGGCAAAATTTCAGACGGCAGTATCAGGTGTTTTGACTCAACAACATGATTTGAATCATCAGACATAAAATTTTACCTCTTACAATTTGTTTTTTATAATAATGTAGCAGAGCGGGTTTTAAAAATCAAGATAAAATCATGTAAGGAATTTATATACGATACAAAGCTATCAATTAGAAAATTAATAATCCAGCTGGATTGTAAAAAATTATAAAAAAGGATTTACATATTAATAGCAGTAATTATAATAATACAACGATTGTACATCCAATGTAATATTATTCATATTGCTAAGAGTTTTATTCAATGGTAGAATTTATAGTTACAGTTTGTTATTACTTAACTGGTAAACTACAATGTATCATCATCGCACATTCGGAGGATACAGCACATATAATTAAAATGTTTTGTGGAGGATAAAAATGATTATTAAACAACTGCAGCATACTTCATACATTTTAGCTGCAATCCTTTTCATTACTATCTTATCTATTGGTTGTAAACCCCAACAAAAAGCAGTTCCCGCGCATATTATTTTTACCCAGGGCGATGTGACAATACTTCGTAACGATGTAAACATCCCTGTAGTTTTGGGGCAGGTTGTAGGGCCTAATGATATCATTGCAACAGGCACGCAGTCTATTGCAGTTGTGCAAATAGCTGATAAGGCAGTTGCGCATATTGGCAGTAACAGTAAAGTAGCAGTAAATTCCCTCATAGACACTTCCACAACACTGTATTTAGAAAAAGGCGAGATAATATCAAAGGTTGAACGCTTGCAGAAGGGTCAGGAATATGTTATAAAAACACGATCAGTTGTAGCAAGTGTACGTGGAACACAATTTCTGGTTAAAGCTGATGAAAAGATTGGCAAGATAGCTGTGAATACTGGCAGTGTAAGTGTAAAACCAATTACTGAAACCAAAGAGGTCCAGGTGACAGAAGTTAAAGAAACAATGGTTGAAGCAGGTAAAGAGGCGATAGTTACTGTTGAGGAAGAAACGGTAGCTAAAGAGGTGCCGGTTGCCATACAGGAGATTTCGGTAAAAGACAAAATAAAGATTGAAACAGCCGCAAAGGTTGAAGTGCTGCCGCAGGAGGTTTTAGTAAAACCAGAGGCACTTGAAAAAGTTCAGGATACAATAAAACAGAATGTTGAGAAAGTACAGAAGATAGAAACATTGACAGATGATGAAATAAAACAGCAGATCAAAAAGGAGCGTATAGAGCGCCTGATGCAACAAAAAACAAGAACACTGGAGGAAATAAAAGAAGCATGTGAACGCATTGATGTAGTGCGCTTATATTCTGGTAAGCAAATACAGGGAGCAATTATCAGTAGAGGCGATAGTTATAAGATATTGACCACAACTGGAGTAATAGATGTTCCAAAAAAGGATGTC
>JBFLZD010000068.1 GCA_040756435.1 Spirochaetota bacterium
TAAAAAAAGAATTGTTTGGAATGATATGGGAATATTTTGCCCCTTTTAGAGAAAAGCGAAAGCAATTACAAAACAACAAAGGTGAGATAGCAGCCATTTTAAAGAAGGGGGCAGAAAAAACTCGCCCCATTGCCCAGGAAACACTACTACGCGTTAAAAAAGCAGTGGGGCTGGATTATTTACAATAACTATTGCTTCTTGATTACTACAAATTTGTGGATACCTCCTCGTTTAACAAGAAGCAATAATGTTTCTTTCTTTTCATATTGTTTCAGCAGTTCGTTATATTTATCAACATTTTCCACAGGGGTATTTTCAATTTCCTTGATGATGTCACCAACCATCATGCCTGCTTCATATGCAGGACTTTGTTCTTGAATTTCAAGTACAATCACTCCTGTAGTATCTGTAATTCTAAATTTATAGGCATTCTCTTCGGTAATATCACCCACACGCATGCCAATTGTATCAACTTCTTCAATCTTTTCTTCAGAAACTTTAGCCTGTGCAGGAAGCTCAGCGATCACCACATCTTGTTCCAGTTCCTGACCAGCCCTGAATATTTTAACTTTGGCAGTTGAACCCGGTTTTAACGAAGCAACGTACCTTCGCAGTTGATTGATATCAGATACTTCAACGTCATTGACGGAAATGATAATGTCGCCAATTTCAATTTTTGCATTTTTAGCCGGTGAATCCTTCATAATGTCGGCAATCAGAACACCCTTTCTCCCTTCAAACTTAAAGTTTTTGGCTATTTCAGGGGTAATGTTCTGAATATATACACCAAGCCACCCTCGTGTAACCTTGCCTTTATTAATCAATTCATCTACTACCTGTTTTACCATGTTTGATGGTATTGCAAACCCTATGCCCATATAACCACCATTCCGCGAAAATATGGCAGTATTAATGCCTATGAGTTTGCCATTAATGTTTATCAAAGCACCACCAGAATTACCGGGATTAATAGCAGCATCAGTTTGAATGAAATATTCATAATCAGCAAGTCCAAATCCTTCCCTGCCCGTGGCACTGATAATACCCATTGTCACTGTGTGTCCAAATCCAAACGGATTGCCTATTGCTATTGCTATCTCCCCAACTTTTAAAGTGTCTGAATCAGCCATAACAGCAACAGGCAAATCCTGAGGCACCGTACCACTAATTTTAATCACTGCAATATCAGTGGCAGGGTCAGAGCCGACCAACTCACAGGGGAATGTTCGTTTGTCATATAATGTAATGGTTATGGACTTAGTATTTTTTACCACATGATTGTTGGTAACTATATATCCCCGTTTATCAATAATAACTCCAGATCCCAGGGCCTTTGCTTCCTTGGGGACCGGGAAAGGCATAGGCATCCGTTTGCTTTCCCGTGGGCTGCCAGCCTTTTTTTCTGCTGATATACTGACTACCGTTGGGATGGCACTATTGGTTACCTTAACCAGCTGCTCATTAAATTTTGATAAATCGGAAGTACTCTCCCCTCCTTGAACTTTCTTTACAGTTTTAGCATCAGTAAATGTTGTAGTACATATAACAAAAGTAATGACTACAATTAAGATTGTTCGTAATTTCATACAATTATCCTGTTTATAAAAATATTTTATTAGAGTAAAAAATATTTCTGATTGCACCATCAATGTATACTTATACACTTATCGGTATGCAATGTTGCTATGGTATATTGTTTTGTTACAATATTTACGATAATTGTCAAGAATTATGAATAATAAAGTATGCATCTTTCCCATCTTTGGTGGCCATGATGCACATCCCCATTTTTTATACAAATTTTATATCCAGCCATTATTTATGATAAACCTAAGTTGCTCATATAATAACAAACCTAATCTGGATGACAGCAGATTTAAAAATAAAGTTCAACTTACCGTTCTTCATAATATGTGATTATATATAGACCGAGAAAAAGGCCCTGTGCAGATATATTTTTACCAACGTAAAAGTATAGTTATGTTTTATGTTATTCATTTACCTTTAGCTGTGACTGCTATTGGGTGGCCAGTTTCACCAATTCCGGCGGTGGTCCCCAGTAAAATTGGCAACACGGGATGCCTTCTTCTAAATAAAATGAAAATGTGTAGCCACTAAAGCGATAGTTATCGGTATTTTCATCACTGTCTAATGCTGCAAGATAATCATAAAGATAATTCTCCACACAATAGGCGATTATCTTTGCCAAAGACATCTTGCAGACTTTGCGCACATCCATCACAAACTCATACTCATTCTCATACAAATACAGATGTACCCGCTTCCACGTTTGGTACCGCTTTCTATACTGCAACCGTTTATAGCTTTTGACGGGGATGCGTTTATACGACAGTACATAGTTTATGAAATTGATAATAAACGTATGAAGCGATAGTTTACGGATAGTGGCATTTTCTTGTAAAAGCTCTAAGTGTTCATAGGCAATACAGGTGGTAGTTTCTATATTCATATGTTTCCTCCAAAGTATATATATGACACAACAATACTGCTACGTGAACAAATTTCAACAACTAATTGAATATTATAAAAAAATGATTTAAATACACATCCACAGAAGTCTAACGGATGGAATTCTTCATATGTGGTTTTACAGAAATGCTCAATGGTGCACTACACAATTGAACTTGCAACATTCCTTCAATGAATAGTATTTAGTATTTTACAAATATGTGATTAGAGTTATATCTTGTCATATCTTATTATAATAAATTAAAATAGCGTATAATATCGGGATAGAAATATGAAACACAAATACACACTGATACTTACCATTATTGTAGTAACTTCAGCCGTTTTATGGACGTGTTCACGGCCACAACGGTATTCACTATCAAAAATGGCAATGGGAACTATTGTTACCATAACTGTGGATAGCACCTCACACTCAGAAGCGCAGAAAGCAATAAATCATGCTTTTGAAAAAATAAAGCACATCGAACAATTGATGAGCCCGTATATCTCAACAAGTGATGTGTCTCATATCAACAATAATCTGCAAACTACTGTGAGCAAAGATACATTTACTGTAATAAAGCTTGCACAGGAACTATCGCACAACACTGATGGACTGTTTGATATTACCTTTGCTTCAGTTGGGAAATTGTGGCAATTACAATCCCCATCATTTATTCCACCTTCACCGGAAAGTATTAACCATCATCTGAAATGTGTTAGCTACCGGTATATTCAATTGATTCCCAAAACTAGAATAGTAATAAAACAAAAATCGTGTGTTACCATTGGGCTTGGAGGGATTGCAAAGGGGTATGCTATTTCACAGGCAGTTTTGTCATTAAAACAGTGTGGTATACAGCAAGGAATTGTGGAAGCTGGCGGAGACCTGCAAGTACTGGGCGATAATTACGGATATGGGTACACTATTGGTATAAAGCATCCTCGTCAGGAAGGCATCATTGGCACGGTTATATTGCAGAATGAACAGGCTATTGCCACAAGTGGTGACTATGAACGGTTTGCTAGTTACAAAGGCAAGCGCTATCATCACATTATGAACCCCAAAACGGGATATCCTGCACAGAGCGATATTATTTCAGTTTCGGTGATAAGCAATAACGCCACCATATGCGATGGATATGCCACTGCGCTATTTATTATGGGTACAAAGCAGGCAATTACTTTTTGTAAAAACAATGCTAAACTTAACATCCAATGTATTATTATTGATAAGAATATGAATATCTACTGTTCAAAAAATCTTTTACAAAAAGTATCATTTTCTCATTATTCAGTATATCCATTCTAAGATTTATCAAGTAAAGTTACTTCCGCTTATTTATAAATATACAATTGTTGCTCATATTAAAAAATAATGTACACATCTATTTGATGGTATACGCATGTATTTCATAATTCACTAAATTATTTCATAAATAATTAATGCGTGTGCATATTTTTGTAGATGAATGTGATACTTGTGTATATAATTTTTCTAACGGTTGTTCAGATAGTTTATAACAACCAACTAAATTTTATTCAATGCTACTCATCTATAAAAAATACTTTATCAGCAAAAAACAGTATGCTTAATGTTTTTAGTATTCATTTTTAATGATGTAATTATTTAATGTTAATTATTTAAGGAGATACGTATGCCTCACAAAATAGCATTGTACCCTGGAGACGGTATTGGCCCTGAGGTTGTGGCAGAAGCAGTAAAAGTCATTGATGCCTGCGATATTGATGTACAATACACTACATTCAACTGGAATACAACCCTGTATAGTAAAACTGGAAAATGTGCTCCTGAAAATTATCTTGAATTACTTTCATCATTTGACGCAATATTATTAGGTGCACTTGGTAATACAGCAAATGCTCCTGACCATATTGCTGTTGAGCCGCTTTTGACTATCAGAAAAGCATTTGATCAATATGTCAATATACGGCCAACAATGCTTTTTCCTGGTGTTGAATCACCGTTAAAAAACAAAAAACCATATGACATAGATATGATAGTAATAAGGGAGAACACCGAAGGTGAATATACAGCACTTGGTGGAAGACATTACATTGGCACTCCCGATGAAGTTGCTATGCAGATTAACTATTTCTCGCGCAAAGGGACTGAACGCATCATACGATACGCATTTGAAACCGCCCGCAACCGAAAACGCAAAACTTTAACAAGCATTACCAAATCCAATGCATTAAAATATAGCATGGTATTCTGGGATACTGTGTTTTACGAAGTTGCAAAAGAGTATCCCGATGTAACAGCATCATCTATGCTTGTCGATGCAGCGGCTATGAATATGGTGCGCTCCCCTGAGCAATTTGACGTGGTGGTAGCCTCCAATCTTTTTGGTGACATACTTACCGACCTGGCAGCGATAGTTGTTGGAGGAATGGGATTTGCTGCAAGTGGTAATATTAATCCAACACGAAAATACCCATCGATGTTTGAGCCGGTACATGGATCAGCACCTGATATTGCAGGAAAAGGTGTAGCAAATCCGGTTGCAGCAATACTGAGTGCTGCACTGATGTTAGAGTTTTTAGGTGAACATGATGCTGCACAAAAAATTAAATCTGCTGTGGTCAATCACCTGAGCGATAGTACTGTTAAAACACCCGATCGTGGTGGCAATGCAACCACTGCTGACGTTGGCACAGATATATCCAAGCGTATACAATGAAATGCTTGATTTTTATTATTAGATATGATATCCCTCTATAGAATGTAATATAATTTAATCAGAGGTTTACCATGGATCTTACTCAATACACCATACCATCAACAAAGATAAATGATTTTTATATACCTGTTTCTGATGGGATGGAATTATATTGTATAGATTTTATTCCCAAGAAGGATTCTTCCTCCAAACCAATTATATTCTTTGTTGCCGGATGGATATCACATATAACCGGTTGGAAAGATGTATTACTTACTTTAACCGATGAATACCGGGTTATATATATCGAAACTCGCGAAAAAACATCTTCCAGAATACCTGAAGGGAAAACGTATAAAGACTTTTCTTTCAATGTCATGCGAATGGTGATTGATCTCCATGACGTTATACAAAAAGTTATTCCTAAAAATAGAACATTTGTCATGGCAGGAAGTTCACTAGGTTCTTCAGTTATACTTGAATATTTAGCTATGAATACCCGTAAACCTGAATGTGCACTACTTATTGGGCCACTTCCTGAATTCAGATTCCCCCCTCTGCTAGGTGACATTGTACCACGGCTTCCTGCTTCATGGTATAATGTACTAAAAGAACTGGTCAAATGGTATTTACGCAATTTTCGCCTGGATATTGAAAAAGAAAAGGAACAAATGACAAAATATACCAATACAATAAATTCAGCAGACCCATATAAATTAAAACCTAATGCACTTGCACTCAAAAATTATAATCTATGGGACAAACTCCCCTTTATTACAACACCCTGCTATATCTTTGGGGCAAAAACTGATAAATTGCATGCAACTGATGACATCAAACGTTTGTTACAAAATCTTCAGATTGCTGAATATATTGAATGTGAAAGCAATAAAGAAACACATAGCCGCATTGTTGCAATTCACTTTAAAAACATCATTTTAAAAAAGCTTTATACTAAAATAAAACCCAAAAAGTAACAACTTTGCTTGATTTTTTCATATATTGGTTTTATATTGAGTTTAATAATTATTTATGGGGAGTTTTATGTCCTTTTGTAAAGTTGAGATAGCAACTATTGTCCTGGATGAGGAAAGTAACACTCCTATAGTGGTACTCCAGGATAATGAAACAGGCAATATACTGCCTATCATGATAGCACCACTTGAAGCAAGCCTTATAGCTATTGAACTTGAAGGCAAAAAGCCTGTTAGGCCCCTTACCCATGATCTTATTATTACCATGCTCAAAACTTTCCAGTACACATTGACTTCTGTAATTATTGACGACCTCAAGGATAACATTTATTTTGCAAAACTGAATTTGATTGCTCCTGACAACTCAGAAATTATCATAGATTGTCGCCCAAGTGATGCTATGGCGATAGCTCTCAGAGCACATGTTCCCATATATGTTAAAAAGAAAGTGTTTGCAATTGCTCAAGGATTGGAAAATCTTTCCCAAATAGATAAAGAAACCATGAAAGAGGTCCTTGAAGATATTGACATTGACGATGTCGGTGGAAAAATAATGTAACATTGCTATATTGTGGAGGGCTTATGGATCCTGAGAAGAATATTGCTGCACTTCATAATATTATACGAGATCTTACCGAAATAGAATCCAGGTTAAATGAATACATTGACACGACCATGTGGATAAGCGATCCACATGGTGCTGGTGATAGATTTGTATCAATCCTTAAAGGGCGTTTTGGCCTTGTATGGAGGATATGCTATGAAGCTTTGCCCAAAACATTTTCAAAAGAAAAGATTGATTATATGGGTAGGATAATTCGTAAGGAGCGGTATTTTGAAGATGAGGTGTACCGCCTTGACAGGCAGGATATCATATCATCTCTCGTCAGAATTGTTCAGTACCGCGTTCAGAATGTACGGGATTTTGATGAGATAAGAAATAATATCAATAAAGATTTAAAACATGTACTTGAAAATCTTATATTAAACTATCCTGTACCAAATATGATTTATGAAAATGAATTGATAGCTGATAAGATTATAAGTTCATTATGTAAAATAGTTAAACAGGTTATTCTGGGGCATCTTATTGTACTTGGCGATGTATTTGACCGGGGTGATGAACCAGATAAAATAATTCGCATTCTAAATCAGAAGGATATTAAACGGTATCTGACATTTATATGGGGTAATCACGATATATTGTGGATGGGTGCTGCAGCAGGTAATAAATCATTAATAGCAGAAGCATTACGCATAAGCACACGCTATGACAACCTTGCATTTCTTGATAGATTGGGAATTGATATTTCTAAATTAAAGGAATTTGCTTTAAAAACATATACCAAAGAAATACCCGGCAATTTTAAAGCAAAGCAGGATATATCACGAAGAATGGAGAAAGCTCTTGCCATTATTCAATTTAAACTTGAAGAGCAAACAATACGGGAAAATCCTGAATTCAATATGGATTCAAGACTATGGCTTCATAAATTAGCTGATATGTTAAAAAATAATGATGTTACTGGATTAACCGATACACACTTCCCTACAATAGATTTAGATAATCCTACTCAATTATCACCCCAGGAAGAAGAAATTATTAATGATCTTGCATATCAATTTACCACAAGTAAGAAAGTCCGCTATTTAATGGAATTTTTATTTGAACATGGAAAACTATACCACATTCACAATTATATACTTAACATACATGCATTGATACCCAGTACACCTGACGGCCAATTTGAAGAATTTTTAGGCTACCGAGGAAAAGCATTACTTGATCATCTGCAACACAGGATTAAAACAATAGGCAAAAATTATCTGGAAGGTAAACCACAGAACCCTAAAGATTTAGCTCTTATGTTTTATTTGTGGTGTGGTTCAAAATCACCCTTCTTTGGGAAAAATGCAATGAAAACCTTTGAACGATATTTCATTGCTGATAAATCCACTCATAAAGAAAAATTGCTTTACTGGGGTGAGAATCTTCTTAAAAGGGAATTTATGGATAAAATCATGCAAGAATTTGGAGCAGAAAGAATAGTGTATGGGCATACACCAGTAGATGTGCGAAAGGGCGAAAAAATTGCATCTCCTGACGGCAGGGCCATTAATATTGATGGAGGATTTTCTGATGCGTATCTCAGTAGAGGGCATGCTCTGATTCAGACTCCATATTCTCTCTATGCAATAATATTACCTACGCCTGAAGAGACAATACAGGCCCGTCAGAAAAAAGAACCTGTTAATCTAATGGTAGAAATCATCGATAATTTTGAAACACCTTTAAGGGTAAAAGATACATATACCGGCAAGCTTCTGATTAAAAAAAGGAATGAATTATACGAAAAATTACTTCAATATTCCGAACAGTATTCTGATATGGAGAATATCAAGACTCTGAATTATTCAATGGTATAATTGTGTATACTAAAACAAAAAAAACGGGCAGTTTAGGCTGCCCGTTTTTTTATCACCTTTTAGCAATCTTCAATCGTGCCTTCAATTTCTTTAGTTCAATATCTATATTTAATCTGTCTGCAAATGCTTCAGGTTTTGGCAATGCAGCTATCTCTTTAATCTTTGATTCAATTGCTTCTGGCTTTAAATCTTGTTTGCTTACAGCTTCCTGAGCCAGAATAATGAGAGAATTATTCTTTATTTCAACAAAACCACCATCAACATAAAAATATTCTGTACTATCGCCTGATCGCAATCGTATCTCACCAGTACCCAATTCAGAGATTAAAGGAGCATGGTTATATAAAAATCCCATCTCACCATCAAATGCCTGTACCACTGCAAAATCAACCTGCCCTTCAAATATCTGCCGTTCTGGTGTTAATACATTGCAATTTAATTTCATTGCCATAGCTCTATCCTCTACTATTTATTAATTACCAGCAAGCTTTTTGGCCTTTTCAACTGCTTCTTCTATGGTGCCGACCATATAGAAAGCCTGCTCAGGAAGATGGTCATATTCGCCATTTATTAATCCTTTGAAGCTTCGGATAGTATCTTCTAACTTAACATATTTGCCAGGCATACCGGTAAACTGCTCAGCAACGAAGAATGGCTGCGATAAGAATCTTTCAATTTTACGTGCTCGCTGAACAAGCAGCTTATCTTCTTCAGATAATTCATCCATACCTAATATAGCGATAATATCCTGCAAATCTTTATATCGCTGTAAAATTCGTTTCACTTCCATAGCAACTGCATAATGCTCTTCACCAACTATCTCAGGAGATAGTATTCGTGAAGAAGATTCAAGTGGATCAACAGCAGGATAAATTCCTTTTTCAGCAATCTGTCGTGAAAGAACCGTACTTGCATCTAAGTGAATAAATGCTGTTGCAGGTGCAGGGTCAGTCAAGTCGTCTGCAGGAACATAAATAGCCTGAACAGATGTAATGGAGCCACGTTTGGTTGATGTAATTCGTTCCTGTAACTCACCCATTTCTGTTGCCAGAGTTGGCTGATAACCTACAGCAGAAGGCATACGCCCTAACAGTGCTGATACTTCAGAACCAGCCTGTGAAAACCTGAATATATTGTCAATGAACAGAAGAACGTCTCTCCCTGAAAGGTCACGGAAATACTCACACATTGTCAGAGCACTCAGTGCAACACGGAGGCGTGCTCCAGGTGGCTCATTCATCTGACCATACACCAAACATGCTTTATTGATAACACCTGATTCCTTCATTTCAAGCCACAGGTCATTACCTTCACGGGTTCTTTCACCTACACCGGCAAATACTGAATAACCACCATGCTGCATAGCAACGTTGTTTATAAGCTCCATAATAACAACGGTTTTTCCTACACCAGCACCACCAAATAATCCAGTTTTCCCGCCTTTTATGTACGGCTCAATGAGGTCAATAACTTTGATACCTGTTTCAAAAATTTCTGCTTTAGGCTCTAACTGATCAAATTTTGGCGGTTCCTGATGAATGGATCTTCGTTCTTTAACAGTTATTGGTGCCCCTTTATCAACAACATCACCCAAAAGGTTAAATACTCGTCCCAACGTCTCCTCACCTACAGGTACTGTAATAGGAGAACCGGTATCAATGATGGGAGTACCCCTTTTAACACCATCGGTAGAACCCAGAGCCACTGCACGCACCCTGTTTCCACCTAAATGCTGAGCAACCTCACACACAAGGGTTTTCTTTTCACCCATAACTTCAACTTCTAATTTTAATGCATTATAGATTGCAGGGAGTTTATCTTCCTGGAATTCTGCATCCAGTGTAGATCCTATAACCTGTACAACTTTACCTATATTCTCAGCCATATCTAACTCCTTAATTCATGAATAATTAGTATTATATCATTTACCCTTTATTCAAGGGCCGCAGCACCACCTACAATTTCAGAGATTTCCTTAGTAATCTTGGCCTGGCGAGCTCTGTTATATGTTATAGTCAAATCTCTTACCATTTCTTTTGCTGCATCTGTTGCATTCTTCATTGCTACTCTACGTGCAAAATTTTCTGAAAAACCTGACTCCAGCACTGCTAGATACAATTTCATCTTAATATACAATGGCAGCAATGAAGAAAAAATCTTATATGGATTAGGCTCAAATATATACTCTACATGAAAATCTTCAACACTTTCCTGTATTGCTACACTCTCAGGCTTCAATGGAAGCAGCCGAGTAATTGTAGCTTTCTGTGTTGATCGAGTCATAATTTTAGTATACGAAACGTAAACCTCATCAACTTCGCCGGTAACAAACAAATTGATTAATTCATCCCCTAATTTGGATGCATCTTCAAATTTGAATTTATCTTCAGGGTTTAATACACTTTTATATATGGGCTCTTTAATGAACCTGAAATAATTTGAGCCCTTTTTACCCATTGAATAAATAAGTACTTCTTTTCCTTCTTCAATGGATAGCTTCTTTTTAAAATTTATAGTATTATCAATTACTCGTGTATTAAATCCACCACAAAGGCCTCTATTACCGGTGATCATCAAAACTAAAATTCTATTTGGATCCGGTCTTTCCTGCATAAGTGGGTCGTATACATCTTCAACGCCGGTCTGTCGCAGATGGTCAATTATGGTTTCCAGCTTTTCACCATATGGTTTTGACATGGTTATCCTGTCCTGCATTTTTTTCATCTTGGCAGTGGAAACCATTTCCATTGTCTTGGTGATCTTCTGCGTATTTTTGACAGACTTTATTCGCTTTAATATCTCTCGTTGTGTTGCCACAGCTTTTCCTCAAACTTTAGTATTTTTAAGCCCTAACATCTGCCTTTTTACCGGCCAGGTAACTTTCTACAAAATCACCCACTACTTTGCCAAATCTATCCGGATCCTTTAATTCGCCAGTTGATGAAATACCGTCTAATAATTCTGGATGAGCCTCGCGCATGAATTTTAAAAATTCTTTTTCAAACTTTCTTACTTCAGATACCGGGATCTTGTCCAGATAGCCCTGAGTACCTGCATATATGATAGCTACCTGTTCGGCAACTGGCATTGGTTCATACTGATCCTGTTTTAATACCTCAACAAGCCTCTGCCCTCTATCAAGCTGACGCTGAGTAGCCGGGTCAAGTTCGGTTCCTAACTGTGCAAAAGCTTCAAGTTCCCTGAACTGTGCTAAATCAAGTCGTAATGAACCTGCATACTTTTTCATGGCTTTAATCTGAGCATTACCACCAACTCGCGATACTGAAATACCAACATCAACAGCAGGTCTGATACCTGAAGCAAACAATCCTGGAACAAGGTATATCTGACCATCTGTAATGGATATAACGTTTGTAGGAATGTAAGCAGAAACTTCACCTTCCTGAGTTTCAATTACCGGCAATGCTGTAAGTGAACCACCACCCAAATCATCAGACAGCTTTGCAGCTCGCTCAAGGAGTCGTGAATGGCAATAAAAGATGTCACCAGGATATGCTTCACGTCCTGGAGGCCTTCGGAGTAACAATGACAGCTGCCTATATGCATTTGCCTGCTTGGAAAGGTCATCATAAATACACAAGGAATGACCATTTTTTTCATACATAAAATATTCACCCATGGCACAACCAGCATATGGAGCTATATACTGTAGTGGTGCTGGGTCTGAAGCATTAGCAGCAACAACTATTGTATAATCCATTGCACCGTATTGCTCTAACTTCTCCACAACTGCTGCAACGGTAGATGCTTTCTGACCAATAGCTACATATATACAATATACACCTTTACCTTTCTGGTTGATTATTGCATCAATTGCAATAGCAGTTTTACCAGTTTTACGGTCACCAATGATAAGTTCTCGCTGGCCTCGTCCTATAGGTGTCATGGAGTCAATTGCTTTAATACCTGTCTGTAAAGGTTCTTTTACAGGCTGACGGTCAGCAATACCAGGAGCAATAAACTCTACAGGCCTCATCTTGCTAGAATTAATGGGACCTTTGTTATCCATTGGAATACCCAAAGGATTGACAACTCTTCCTAATAGTTCTTCCCCAACGGGTACAGCCAGAACTCTGTTTAAACGTTTAACAGAATCACCTTCCTGAATTGAAAGGTAGTCACCTAAAATAACAGCACCTATTGAATTTTCTTCAAGGTTAAATACCAGGCCATAAGCTCCATTCTCAAACTCAAGCATTTCGCCAGCCATTGCGTTATCCAACCCATAAATTCGTGCTATACCGTCACCAACCTGGATAACAGTACCAACTTCCCGTACATCTAACTGTGACTTATACCCTTCAATTTCCTTTTTAATAATCGATTTTATTTCTTCAGTTTTAATCTTCATAAGCCACTTCACCTCTGATCTTACTTTGTAATAATTTTTCACGTAACTTTAATAAATCATTTTTCAATGAAGCATCTATAATTAAATCATCTACTTGCACTATAATACCACCTAAAATAGTTGGATCTATCACTTCTTCAACAATGATATTCTTATTAAAACGATCTTCTAAACCTTTTTTGATTCTATTTATGATATCTGAATCGAGTTTAACGCTGCTGACTAATTTAATTTTCTGACGATTATTTACTATATCGAGTAATTCGCTGAAAGCGACACTAATATCCGGAATGTCCTGTTGACGTCCATTATCTATTAATACTTTAAGAAAGTTAACCATAAGTTCAGATAGTTCACTGCCAAAAACTTTGTCAACAAACTGCTTTTTTGATTCCTTTGTAATACCTGGCGCACTGAAATAACGCATAAGATCATAATCATTTTTTAAAAGCTCAGCAAGAAATGATAACTCTTCCTCTACTTTTGATATTGCGTTTTTCTCGTGCGCAATCTCTAACAAAGCACCTGCATAAACTTTCGCTACTTCACTTGTTGCCACACCGATAACCCCACTCATTAAAATTTAAGGACAGTTCAGTACTACTGAACTGTCCTTATTTTCTGTAATGCCTCTTCTACAAGGGCTTTCTGATCTTCAACTTTGAGATTCTTTGCGATAATTTTTGCAGCAATATCAGTAGATATTGTTACAACTTCAGCCTGAATCTCTGCCAGCGCTTTATCCTTTGCAAGATTAATCTCGCGACGCGCTCTTTCAATGAGATCCTTGGCTTCCTGATTTGCCTTTTCAACTATGGAATTTTTTAACTTTTCCGCATCAGCCTTACCTTCAGCGATGATGCTTGCCGCCTCCTCTTTTGCCTTATCCATCATTGCTTTATGCTCAGCAAACAGCCTTTCGGCTTCAAGACGGGACTTTTCAGCAGATTCAATGTCACCACGAATCTTTTCAGCCCTTGCATCAAGCGCCTCAACAATTGGCTTCCATGCGGCTTTCCATAATATCAATAACAACACAATAAAGGTTATTATTGTCCATAACAGGAGGCCGGGATCAACCTTTAGCAAGCCTTCTTTTAAAACTTCCATAGTGAACTACCTGTTAATAGATTTACTTAACTTCAGTCTGCTCTGCTGCTGGCTTCTCAACTGGCGTAGCAATTGGAGCTTTTGTTGCAAGCATGAATGTTACAACGAGAGCAAAGAAAGTGAAACCTTCGATAAGAGCAGCAGCAATAATCATTGCTGTTCTTAAGTCACCACTCAACTCTGGCTGACGTGCCATACCTTCTAAAGCACCAGTAGCTAATTTACCAATACCTAGTGCTGCACCAAAAACTATCAAACCAGCTCCGAAACCCGCTGCGAGGTAAGAAAGGCCTAAATATTCCATTGACTCCTCCTCGTAAATTTTTGAGTATTAAAATTTAACAAACAATATGTTATTGCGAACATAATATATTGAATACCTCAAAGCTCGATCATTTTAATGAGCATGCATTGAGGCACCAATAAACATAGCTGAAAGAACAGCAAAGATATACGCCTGGATAAAAGCAACCAACAACTCAAGCAAATAAATCATTAATGAACCAGCTACAGAACCAATACCAACCCAATAGCTCTGGAACATCATAACCAGATAAATAAATATAATTATAACGACATGACCTGCTGTCATATTTGCAAAAAGTCGGACTGTTAACGCAAAGGGCTTAATTAAAAGGCCAATGATTTCAATTGGGAACATAAGTGGCAAAACAAAAGCAGGTACTCCATGAGGAACTAAACCTGCCCAATAACCAAATATTCCTTGTTTAATCATACCTATCCCTAACATGCCAACAAGTGTACAGAGAGCCAATCCCCCAGTTACTGCCAGATTACCTGTTGCTGTTGACATGCCGGGTATTAATCCAAGTAAGTTACAGAAAAGAATAAAGAAAAAAACAGTAAGAAAATATGGCATTGCTTTTTTTACATAATGATGATCAAAGTTAGGCTCAACCACTTCATCATGCACAAAAGCAATCAATACTTCCCATAAATTTACCCATCGTGAACGAGAACCGTATGATGAATTTTTGATCTTACGGGCGACGGGTATAAAAACAAGCAAACATAAAAAAGCAGACAACCACAACATCAAAACCCACTTGGTAATTGTCATATCAAAAACACCAAAGAGCTTTTCATGAAAAAATTTTTCGTTTATTTTACCAATGAATCCATCGTGGATGGGGTGGTCAGTAAGGTGATGCATGACTATATCATACATCGACTCTTCTTCGCCACTTTTAGATGATTGTATAATAGCCTGTAAACCTTGTAGCAGTTGAACCATAGCCTTAAACACCTCATCAAATTTTTTTATTATCTGATTGATGCAACATAAACGTTACATCCATTTACGCCTTTTAGAACCGCTACTATTGTTGTCATTACCCTGCTGTGATTTCTTTAACAGACGATCCAGCTCGGATAAGCTTTTCATTAAATTATAAAAACCTGCTCCCATTCCAATAATAGTTCCAATAACTACAAAAACTGGACTGCTATTGAAATGTTTATCAAGTAAAAACCCACCATAAAGAAAAACAAGAATCGTAATTGCTAACTGAATGCCTATGGTTGAATATGCAAGTATGATTCTTGTGATATCCCTTTTCACTTAAACCTCAGGTTCAAACACTGGATTCCATACAAGCACCATACCTTTTTTTGTCAACAAAATAAGTCTGAATTTTTTTAAAAAAATTATTATTGTTATAATATACAATTTTTTGTATTTATTATGCTTACTTTTGAATTTATTAATATTCACTACTATCATGCACAAACCAAATAAAAAAATTTATGTATGCATATTGATTTATAATTATCCATATCGTTAAAGAATAATCAGCCAGTTGAAGTAGAAAACCCTTAATTTAGATATTATTTTTTTTCTTTTCAGAGTCGATAAATTAAAATGTGTAACAACATCATTATCATTGAGGAATAGTAATGAAATTATCTGTAAAGCTAATTGAGAAAAACAATGAATTTATTGCAACTTGCCCTGAACTAGATATCAGTTGTTACGCTTCAAACAAAATTGAAGCAATAAAAAGAATCCAGAGTATACTTTATTTTTATATGCAATCGGCTCAGGAGTTAGGATTTTCAGTTGAAAATTTTGAAACAATAGATGTTGATGGCAAACACTATCTCTTTAACTATGATATCTACCCACCATTAAATTCCACAATGCATTAAGCATGAGGCTGGCCTACCGCCCAACCTCATGCATTCATGCCTTTTAACTATTCAATTATTTTCCTTCAAGCTCATCTTCATGTATGGTAAACTTATTTATGTGCAACATATCTCTCTTCCATTTTGCTAAATTTTCAGCTCTTTTTTTTCTGTAAAGCATGCTTTCTATTTGATCTTTAACCTTTTCAAAGGGTATAAGTTGTTTTATCTGTTTACCCTTTTGGTTCACAAACGTAGTGAACCGTGTGTCTTTGTATTTTTCATATTCATCGCGAATTTCTTTGGGAGTAATAGAAATACCCCGCTCACCTATATAATCCAAATATTCTTTAGCAAAGAGCATATTTTTTCTTTTCTGGAATTCTTTTTGAAGTTCCTCATTTGTTTGTAAATTCTCTTTTACTGCTTCCCTTCTCAGCAATGCAACTTTAAATGCATTTTTTGCAATATCGATTCTTTTTGTATCATCTATAGTGGCTTTCGATAATGGACTCCCCTTGTGCTGAAAATATGAAATTCTTTTTTCAAGATCTGCAACTGTAAAGGAACTATCTCCAACCTTAAAAATCACATCTTTTGGATTTTTGCTTTTACAATTCTTCTCATTAAACTGGACATCAGTTGAACTCATTAATTTTTCAATATAATTGTTTGAAGCCTTTCGCAAGAGGATCTGTTCAAGCCTTTTTGCCTGCATTTCATCTTTTATTATTTTATTCAGATTTTTTTTGGTTAGTTCCTGTTTATCGACCAATTGAATAATGTAAATCCCCTGCTGGGTTTTAATTGGACTTTCAATAATGCCTGATTTACTTTTTTCAATAGTTGAAGCAACTTCAAGTGGGAGCATATCTTTTACAACATAACCAATATCACCGCCATTCTTTTTTGAAAAATCATCAGAATACATTTTTGCCAGTTCTTCAAATTTTTCTCCACTCTTTATTTTCCCAATTATTTCCTTTGCCTTATTCTCAGCTTCACTGTATGCTTTTTCAAGCTCAGAGGCTGACAAATTTACACGTTTATTATTAACAATCTTAAAATCTCTTACTCGTAAAAGTATTTGTTTAATATGATATGCAAGCTCATTAAATTCTGCTTTGTCCTTAATTTCCTTATTATATAAATGCTTAAGCAAAATAGATTCATACGCCATATCTTCAAGAAACTTGTACTTTTCTGTTTCAATTAGATTTTCTTTTTGGGCCTCTTGTAGAGCAATATTTTCAATAGCCATCATTTCCAGTTTATCTTTTTGCTGTTTTTTGCTTTTGAGTATTGCTTCTACTGAAAATTGCTTATCTTCTAACCACTCCTTAAACTGGCCTCTGGTTATTTTTACACCATCGTATGTTGCAAGCACATCCGAACTACACTTGCATCCTACAAAACCAACAACTATACCCATAACACATGCTACCAACAATAATCTCTTCATATAAATACTCCTGATTTTAAAATATACAATAATTAATATT
>JBFLZD010000069.1 GCA_040756435.1 Spirochaetota bacterium
AAAAATCAGCCGTTTGCTTATAGCGCTGCAGTATGGTGCATTCGTTTTCATTACGTGCCACTATTATTTTTGCATGTTCATGTAAGCGATAGTGCCTCCCAACATTGGCTAAAAATAAATCCAAGGCACTGATTGACCGGTGTTCTATTAAATCTTTTACGCGTGAAGCAATCTGGGGCATGGTTAAAAAACATCCACCAGCTGGTGATTGAAATTGAGTTATACCAAACTCTTCTGCTAATTCAAATTGCTTATCGCGCGAACGCCCGGCTATGCCATAAAGGCTGTTTCTATCAACGATACCTTCCTGTTCAGGGATAGTGGGTGGTAAAAGTTTTGCAGATAGTGGCCGCAGTAACAGGCCTTCAAGTCCGGATTCTTTTTCTATATGCTTGAGCATTGATTTATACTGCGACATGGGACGCTGCCCAACAACCTCTCCTGTAATAATAAAGGAAGCATTGAGCTTTTCCATGTATTCTTTAGCTTTCTGTAAAAAGAAGATTTTGCAATCAATGCAGGGGTTAGCGTTTTTGCCATATCCATGTTTGGGATGAGCAATAACCTTTGCATATTCATCATCACAACGATAAAACACAAGCGAAAGATTAATCTGCTTTGCAAGCTGTGAAGCTTTAAGACTGTCTGGGTTTGTTTCCGGGTTAACGGAAGGCAAAATACAATGGAGACCAATAACCTCAATGCCCTGTTTTTGAATAATAGCTGCAGCTAAAAGGCTATCCAGACCACCTGAATATAGTGCTATTGCTTTCTTGTTCATGGATTATACTTCGGGATGATGTATAAGCTGAACATCAACTGGTTCACCTTGGGCAACACTGAGCCTGTCAGGTGGCAGTATAATCAGGCAATTTGCCAGTGCCATTGAACGCAAGATTCCTGAACCCTGTGGTCCTGTTATGCGTACAGTTGCCTGTCCACCTTCAAACGACACAATTGCACGGATGAAATGCGTACGGCCATCGTTTTTACGCTTTATGGGTTCCTGGCATATAGCTTTAATAAGTGGTTTTTGGAGAGCTTTTGCTCCCTGCATAGCTAACATGGCCGGGCGCACAAACTCAATGAATGACACCATGGACGATACAGGATTGCCCGGCAGTCCAAAATATAATGTGTTGCCACGGTGGGCAAATATGCAGGGTTTACCCGGTTTCATGGCAATCCGTTCAACTAAAAGCGTAAATCCCAGTTCAACAATGGCACTTATCATAAAATCATACTTGCCCTCGGAAACACCACCTGAAGAAATAATAATATCGCACGATAGTGCCTGCGATAGTGATTCTTTGCTTGCCTCTATACTGTCGCGTGCAATACCAATATAGTGCGGCAAGCCCCCATATTCTTGCACCAGTGACATTAGTGTGTATGCATTTGAATTTATGACTATCCCTTCCTGTAGCGGTGTCCCGGGTTCGTAAATCTCATCACCAGTTGCCAGTACGGCCACACGCGGTTTTTGTGCGACAGTTACTGTAACATTGCCTGTTGATGCTAAAAGGCCAACGATTGCAGGTGTAATTTTAGTTCCCCGCTGAACGATACAATCACCTTTTCTGATATCTTCACCAGCCTGGCGAATGTTTTCACCTTCTTTTACCTGCCGAAATATTGTCACCCTGTTTTCATCTTCTGTTGTTGATTCTTTTTCAACTACGGCATCAGCACCTGGCGGAATGGGAGCACCCGTCATAATACGGATAGCCTGTCCTGATTTTACGTGTATGGGAGCATGGATGATTCCTGCCTGGTATTCACCGGCAATTGGCAGCGTAACAGGGTTATTCTTTGAGGCATTGAGTGTATCACTGGCTACTATCGCATAGCCATCCATGGCAGAATTGGTGTGATAGGGAATATTGACAGGTGAAATAATATCCTCTGCACATATGCGGTTGAGAGCGTTAGTAAAGTGAACCTTTTCCACAGGCAAAGGCATAATGTGTGAAAGAATAGCAGATAGGGCTTCAGCCGGCGTAATCATATTCATACTGCCTCCGGTGATGTTTGTGATATGTTATTATTCAATTTTATAGCTTGTTTGCCACATCAAGACAAAAATATGAAAGCTAAATATCTCTCCAGTACATACTATACATCAAGAACTGTACCATTTCAAAAAACAATTGGCTCTGTGGCGTAATTTACAGATTTGGCAGATAGAAACCACCCTGATGATCTGGAATTAATGGGATGACAAACAATTAAATCAGTAATTATCGTTTTGGCCAGAAAAATTTTTCAGAATTAAAAGTATGTATATATTCAAGACACTGATTCATGGGCATAGGCTTTGAAAAGTAATACCCTTGAGCTTCATCAACACCTAAACCCACAAGGAAAGCCAATTGTTCTCTGGTTTCTACACCTTCAGCTATTGTTCGTTTTCCCAGTGACTGAGCCAGAAGAACAATGGTCTTAACTATCTCTACATCATCCCTGTTGTCAGGCAATCCTTTTACAAATGAGGCATCTATTTTAAGGGTAGTCACGGGAAGTTTCTTTAAATAAGCTAGTGAGGAATATCCAGTACCAAAGTCATCAATGGCAATATTAATGCCAAATTGCTGCAAAGCGTTACACGTATTAATAACTTCTGCTGTATCAGACATAAGTAAATTTTCGGTTACTTCTATCTGCAGTTGTGAAGGGTGAATCATGGATCTTTTTACAGATTTTATGACATCAACGATAAAATTAGAATCATAAAATTGTGCTGGGGATACGTTGAATGAAACGGTAAACCCATGCTGTTGTAATTGTGGTGTGATTTGCACCTGGCGGCTTACTTCGGCAACAATCCACCTGCCAGCCTGAATAATGATGTCTGATGATTCCAGCACAGAAATAAAGTGTGAGGGGGCCAGCATACCACGCTTAGGGTGATGCCATCGTATGAGGGCTTCCAGGCCTGAAATCTGCCTTGTAGTAAGATTAATTGTTGGCTGATAATATAACTCAAATTCATTGTTCTTTAATGCTGCCCTTAGTTCCTGTTGTAGTGAAATCTTTTTAATATTTTTCTGGAATAGTTGTTCGGAATAGTAGCATACCGAACCATATCCTTTCTTCTTAGCTTCAGCAAGAGCAACTCTGGATTTTTGTATAACATCATCAGCATTATTTCCATCACCCGGGAACACAGCAACACCAATGCAATAAGTCAGCATGAGATCATTGCTTATATCATCATATGATGTCATTGATAATCGTTTGAGATCATCAATAAAATTAATTAATTCCATATCATCAGTAAAAGGGAATATTGTATAGAACTCATCACTACTGCGTGCCAACAGGTGTGAATTGTGCAATAATTGTGAAAGTCTTTTAGCAAATTCCTGTAATATTTTATCACCCTGACGATAGCCTATTGAGTTATTGATTGCAGTGAAATTGTCTATGTCAATGGTTACTATTGCCAGCTTAACATTTTGTTGTGTTGCAATTTTCATTTGTGAAGAGAGCATCGTAGTAAAGTAATGGACATTACCCAATCCTGTCAGGATATCAGAAAAAAGTATAGTCTCATATTCTTTATCTCTTTTGATATTACGTATGGCAAAGGACAGGTCATTTGCCACTTCCTGAAGCATTGCTGCTTCACCAAGTGAAACAAAATTTTCATTACATGAATAGAGGGTAATAGCACCTATGGCATCATTTTGTTCATCAGGGATAATTGGCATTGAAATTATTGATTTAAATCCGTACTTCTGCGCCCTTTCTTTCCATGGTACATACCGGGGGTCTTCATCAGGGTAGATTATTCGTACAGTAGTTTTTTCTCGTATGGCAGTTCCTACAGGACCGTTGCCTTCCGGTATTGTGGGGTCAGCTGAAATAAAAATATTATCAAGATATTCAGTCTTCCCATACGAAGCTACTGGTACTACTTTAAAGTCATTATCAACAATGCCAATCCATGCCAGATCAAAATTACCAAGTGTAACAAGGATTTTTACCGTATTTTCAAACAGGGCTTTTTCATCATTTGAACGTATGATAAGGTCATTTATTTCATGTATTAAACGGTATGATCTGGTTATATGAGCCAGCTCTCTCTTTGATTCGGAAAGCTTTTTATCCTTTACAAAAAAATATGCATAGAGAATCAATGCTAAATCAAGAAAAACTATTTTCATATATGCCTTTACTACTGGCGCTAACAGTGCATCATTGTGTATACTATTTTTTATGTATTCCAGAAGATAGGAATACACATTCCCATATGAAGTAGAAAAGAGGATTGGATTAACATCATATTTTTCAAGTTGTATGCCAACTTTTAGCCTGTTTAATATATAATCGTTGTCAAGTGTACCTGATGCAAAACGCTTAAAATAATCATTAAGAGCATGTATGTGATTTTGAGTAAATGAATGATGGTCAAAAAATTTTTTAAAGCTGTCTATACCTTTTAAATACGCATGGAATTCGTCCCACAGTTTATCAGGGGCATTAGTGATCAATTGATGCATCCGTGCAATGATTTCTTTATCCTGTTCATTAATTGATAAAGATTGCTGTAAATTATTAATGAATGATTCATCCAGATTTAGATTCTGACTGATAATGGTTATTAATCGCTCAAGATTTTTCATATAAATATTATACCGTCCAGACTTATTTATATAATATAAATCCATTATATACCAATGTCAATAAAAATATGGTTTTTTTTATAGTAAAAATTGACCTTTAAAATAATTTAAGATTTCATGATTTAATTATTTTTGAATAAACAATGGAGCTATCATCATCAAATGGTATTATTTTAAAAAGCTCCAGAAATAGATTAATAATATACAAATTTTTAGCTTTTCGGTGATTATATCCGGTTCCCTAAAGAAGTTAGGCTTTTACAAGGGAAGGAATTTTAATATTCATGCCTAACCATTTTGAAATTGAAATATGCTCTTTAGCTACTGCTTTTTCAATCTTTCCCGGAGTGTCTTTGTAAATATATAATGATGTTTATGGCATTCGATATATCCTAAAGAAAAATTTAATTAATGGGCAGATAAAAGTTAAGTATATTTGCAAATATATTTTAAAGTCTGATCAATTTTTATTGATTATACTAAATTTGATAATAATAATTATTCACCATTTCAAGGTTAATAATGGTATCAACAGGTATGGTGGTATGATGAGATACTGATTGCGAAGAAATTTTCTATTAAGTTATCTATTAAGGTACAAAAACTTTTGATTTGGTATGTGCCGCATGAACACCCATAACAACCACAATTTAATATAATGGTTGTTATGCAGTGGCGATTATTAATCTTATAAATAAACAATAACCGAAAGCTTAAGATCTGGAGTTTTCTTTATTTTCACTATTCTTGGTTTCTTTGTCAGTTAAATCTTTTTCTTCAGCTATTTCTTCAAATTGCACATTGCAACAACCTGTATTGGATTTAGGTGTAAACAAAACTTTAATCAAACCTTTTGATTTTTTCTTTTCCATTTTCTTTTCTCCTTTACAATGTTATAAAAGTATATTGAAAACGTAACCACTAATTACAGCAGTGAAAAAAATTACTGCAACAATTGCTGCTACAAGTTTTATTTTAAATATTCCGGCCAGCATACTCATTTCTGGAATTGCCATGCCTGCACCCCCAATTATTAAAGCAGCAGCTGTCCCAATCCCCATTCCTTTCCCTATAAGTGAAATGGCTATTGGAATTGCTGTTTCTGCTCTGATGTATAAAGGAATTCCCACAATTGCAGCAACAGGAACTGCAAAAATATTATTAGGACCAGCAATTCTTAATACAAAATTATCGGGCATATATCCGTAAATTCCTGCACCTATCGCAACACCTATTAATAAATAAATTAAAACTGGTTGTAAGGTATCCCACCCGGCTTTTAATGATAGTTTAAGTTTGTTTTTTAAAGGCAGCAGTCGTTGATCTGCATTACCATAGTCTATCATTACATTTCCTTTTACCCGTACTTTTTTTGCATACTTCTGAAATCCTAATTTTTCAAGAAAAAAGCCAAAAAATACAGACAAAATAAAAATTAAAATAAAATAAAGAGTTGCGGCTTTAACGTCTACGAGAGCAGCCAACATTCCAATAATTATAGGATTTAACAATGGTGAAGAGATTAAAAAAGACATAGTAGCACCAAATGGCACTTGAGCATTCAAAAAACCAACAGTCATTGGAATAGTTGAACAGGCACAAAATGGAGTTAAGGCTCCAAGCACTGAACCAATAGCATTTCCCCATAAACCTTTTTCCGATAGATACTTTTGCATCGTTTCTTCGGAAATATGCATCATAATGAATTCAATTATCGCTGTAATCCCTATGAATAGAACTATTAACTCACCTGTAATTACAATAAAATACTGTAATGTCTCAACCAAAGTGTTCATATCCATTCCTATTAATAAAAATCAATTTTTATTAAAGGAAGACGAAACGAAACATGTAAAAGACACTTTTTTTTACAAATTTTTTAACGGTACACAGCTTTCTTTAACAGTACAATACTGAAAAGCACCATTTTCTGTATATTTTATGTCGCAACACTCAATAAATAAATTATATAACATTTTACGTGCTCTCTGAATTCTCATTTTAGTTGCTGAAAGTGATAAACCCATTTGCATGGCTATTACTTTCTGTGGCAAATTTTCAATATCGCTAAGTAATAATGGTTTACTGTATTTTTGGGGTAGCAACTGTATCATTGGAATTAAATAATCACTGGGGTTATATGATTCGTCTTCCATTTGAAAAAGTATTTCATTTATAAAGACTTCATTTTCCTGAATACAATTTTCGTTTTTTCTGTAATAGTCAATCAACGTATTACGAGTTATCTGAAATAACCATGCTCTTAAATTTTTAACCTGTATATTCTTTTGATGTGCTACAATTACTTTTAACATTACTTCTTGTACAATATCTTCTGCCAATTCATTATTATTAATTTTTCCAATCACGTATTTTTTCAGTTGATTATAAAAATCTGAAATGATCATATTCAAATCACAACATCCCATATTACCTTTATTCATGTATAACCTCTTAATTTATCATCCAGTTTTTGTTGTATTTTATTTATTAGCTTTTTCATAAATGTAGCGCATATATGACTTTTTAACAATATCGATAGTTGAGATAAAAATATTCCAAATGACAAAGATCGCAGTAACGGTGTACGTAAACTTTGTTATAGGCTTATACGTTTGTCTATACTGCCTTTATAATTCCCAAATTAACAGCATCCATGTCATCAAAGAGTAAAATATTAAATATTGATAAAAATGCAATTAAAGCAATGTTGTTTTTTTACGAAAATTGGCTTTTTGTAACTCCATATTCAAATTTAGCAATTGTTATTGATGATATATAAATATAGGCCTTTAACTTTTTTTAATATCTTTAAAATATTAACTGGCTTCTTCTTAATACTATAAATACAAATATTTGTATGTAATAAAAACAAGATAAATCTTCTCTTTTTTGATTTTCACACTGATTACGTCCGTCTTTCATGAAATCTTCTGTGAAATTATTTAATCCGTGGAGAAAAACTTCCTATGATTCATCATGGTGGAAAAGAATTACGGCATCACCCACTTTTTGAATAAGCACATTATTGCCATAAAATTGATGTTCTTTTGGTAAACGAACAGCTTGACTTCTTCCATTCATAAATAGTTGTGCACTTTGCACAATAATTATCTCTAACATATAATATATATCAAGGTATATATTTGGCAAGTCATGAAAAAATAATTGCGATTACGTTCAATCATATTTAGCTTATTGCCGTTGCAATTGTACATTTAAAGTGCACCATTGCTGTGTTATACTGTAAAACCTAAAAAAGAGATTCAATAATTTAAATATTTGAGGAAATGTATGTATTATTTTTCTATAGAAAGCAGATACAATATTAAAACAAAACTTACTGCAAATACAGCAATACCGGTATATGCGTAATCTTTATGCAATATGAAAGCACCAATGCCAAATAACAGTGAGTATGTTGCAATAATACCCAGTAATGTTTGAACTATACGCACCACTAATAGCTTATAGTTTGCAGGGTGCTGCATAGCCTTCCGTAATGGGGTAAAACCAAATTCGGGTTTAACGGTTTTGTAAAATGAATGGAGCTTGTCATTATTAACAGGCTCTGTTAAAAATGTTACTGCTAACCAGCACATTGTTGTAAAGGGGACAATGATTAAAAGATTGTAGGGAAAAGAAATCCCCAGTATAAACCGTGATACAATGACTGCAGGTATGGGAGCAATCATAGCAGTAATCTCAGACCAGGCATTGATGCGCCACCAGTACCAGCGCAGCATAAGTACTGGTCCAACTCCTGCACCGCACTCTATGATAAATGTCCATGCAGAAGATATGGAATCAATGACAAAGATAAGTGCACTGGAAATAACCACCAGGGCTATGGTACAAATTTGCGCAATGACAACATAATGTCGTTCACTTTTTTGTGGAACAATAAAACGTCGGTAAAGGTCATTAACCAGATATGAGCTACCCCAGTTTAGGTGTGTGGAGATAGTTGACATGTATGCTGCCAGGAATGCTGCCACCAGTAGTCCCTTTAACCCTTGAGGTAAAAAATCCCGGATAGCAAAAATATATGTTGCTTTTGATTGGTCAGCAGGCACTGCTGGGTACAATACAATGGTTGCAAGAGCAACAATAATCCACGGCCAGGGACGCAATGTAAAATGAGCTATCGTAAACCATAATGTTGCTTTGAGTGAATGATTTTCATCTTTTGAAGACATCATACGCTGTGCAACATAGCCGCCGCCACCAGGTTCTGCTCCTGGATACCAGGATGCCCACCATTGAACGCATACATACAGTAAAAATGCGGCCAGTGGGATCGAAGCGCTATCGCCAAGGGGGAAAAATGAAAGCGTCTTTGCAGGTAACCTTTGTATCAGGCTATCAATGCCATTAACTGGAGGGTGGCTAATAACAACATACGCTAAAACAATGCATCCGCCCATGGCAATGATGAATTGAACAACATCGGTGACAGCTACAGCCCACAAACCACCAGCTGCCGCATACAGTCCTACAAAAATCATTGTTGCAATAACTATAAAAAACACATGCGTTTGATGAATACCAAATAGGTATGCCAGTATCTGCGCCAGTGCTACATTGACCCATCCCATAATGATGCAGTTTGCAAATAGTCCCAAATACAATGCTTTAAAACCGCGTAAAAATGATGCCTCTTTGCCGCTGTAGCGCAGTTCAATAAATTCAATATCGGTGGTTACTCCGGCTCGCCGCCATAGTTTTGCAAAGAAAAACACCGTGACTATATTTGCAGCAACCATATTCCACCACAGCCAGTTACCCGCTATACCGCCACTTCGTACCAGCTCGGTGACAGCCAGCGGAGTGTCGGCTGCAAAGGTTGTTGCCACCATGGCAGTACCAGCTATCCACCAGGGAAGATTTCGGCCGGAAAGGAAAAATGCTTGAGTGCTGGTGCGTGCCCGCTTTGCGTACATGAGAGCTATAAGCATGCTAAACAGCAGATACAAAGCAACGATGATGAAATCAACTGTTGACATTAGCGGTGCAGGAAATCCTTGTAATAAAAATCAATATCAAATCCACCAAAGCGCGACTGAAAGGACAGGTTTATGTTTTCATACAATGTTTTCAGTGGTATCTGTTCCTCATTATATTCGGGTGGCGATGGTTTAAGGTTGTGCTTTATAAACTGAAGTTGATTAATAAAGGTTCCCGTAATGAGGTTTGCTATTTCACCGGCAACATCAGGGTAATATTTCTTTACATTGGACTTGGTAGTTCCAAAGAAGTTTTTTGTAAGCTGTTGTAATGTAGATTCCGGGAAGTTTATAATAAGTTCACCCTTCATGGTGCCATCAAGTTCAATAGTTACCTTTGGGTCATTCTGGTTTGACTGGCTTTCAAATACCTCTTTTATATCAGGATCATGGAGAAAATTTTTAAAAATATGGTCAACCGATCGGGCTAATATTCGGGTATAACGTTCATAATTATTCATTGATATAGTTCTCCAGTCTATGATGAATGCATCATATGATTAAGACAGTGACTCAACAAAGAAAAAGATGCATATAGCTTTATTTGTCAAGAAATGTTTAGGGCTGTGTTATTTTTTGTAGTATTTTGGGTGAGGATCCCAGTATATTGAAATTACTTGCTTCTGCTTCATCTGCATTGTATTTTGCAAGCTAATAAAAAATATCGGCATACAAATATATATAAAATGTAATAGTTTATTAATTCTTACCGGTAAGCTAAGCTTATTTTAAAAAAGTATTAACGAAGATTGTAATTATTTATAATTATGTTTAGATTAGTGAATATACATTCACAATTATTATAAATACAACATATTTTTTAATATGATAATGCAATTTTTATTCCAGGTATTATCCACATAATGAAGAATTTTAACAGAAATTAATTTTTGGATATATACCCTCCCGGCTTATACATAAAAATAATTATTACAGTAAAAAAATTTTTTTTAAAAAAAAGTTGCGACAAAAATGCTGGAATATTCAGCAGTTAGCATAAGTTTATTCAATAAATTTACTGCATTACAAGTAGTTCAATGCGACATAGTAACACATATTCCATCGATAGCCAATTAATTTAGTAAATTAATGTCATTGAATGTTGTGTTTGTGGATAATGTGGATAACTTTGTGAATATTAATATAAATAGACTGTTTTTTTGGATATTCAACATTTTACCTGTTCATGTCGTACAGGTAAAATAAACCTCTCATGGTAAGTGTTGAGTCAATTTTTGCGGGAATTGAAAGGTGTGGATGCACCACTTCAGCCATTCCTCCAGTGCAGATAACACTGTAATGAGCTTGAGAACCTGACATTTTTTGTATTATTCCTTCAATTAAAGAAATCCATCCGTAAAAAAATCCTGAAATAAGTGCATCTTTTGTATTTTGTGCAATAATAGAAGCTGGTTTTTCAAACGGAACTTCAAAAAGCTGTGCGGTGCTCTGTGCCAGTCCATTCATTGCTGCCTTTACTCCGGGTGCTATGACCCCCCCCTTTAATACGCCATTTTCAAGCAGGCAGAATGTTATAGCAGTGCCAATATCAACAATAATGCAATCGATTTTGTAATCGATGTAAGCAGCAACCGCATTAACAATGCGATCAACACCTAATTGGGCTGGGTTATCATATTCTATCATTATCGGCATACGAGAAAGGTGGGTAATCCTGTGAGTTCTTATAGAAAATAGTTTTTTACATGCTGCATCATAGGCATTATTACATTGCGGGACAACACTTGAATAAATTGCACCCTGAATGTCACCAGCATCTATAGAATATTCCTTAATAGCATTGGTAATGGTGTCCGATAGTTCCTGTACAGTAACATCCCGTTTTGTAGGATACCGGTACATAAAAACAGGCAAGGGGTTGCTTGTGTCATAAAGCCCTAAAACAGTATGTGTATTGCCAATATTGAAACCTATAATCATGGAACGCTATACCTATTCGGTATCGTGTGCCCTCTCTAAGCGGGATTTAAGTGAGTAGTAAGACACGCGGGCTTCGTCCCGCACATTTTTATTGGGGTCACTCATGGCTTTTTCTATAGCTTTAAGCGCTTGTGGGTCAAATATCTTTTCCAGTGCACGAACCGCTTCTAAACGGACATCATAGTAGGGGTCATCTAAAAGTTTGATCAATGCATTGATTGCGCTTTTTTCACGTAATATGCCAATGGAACGCGCAGCAGCCATGCGTACCGATTTAAATTCATCATTGCATGCCTTGATAAGAAGTGGTGCTGCTTCTTTGATTTTAAACTGGCCAATCTGTTTAACTGTTTCTTCCCGCTGTGCACCTCCTTCGGTCATACGCTTTACTAAAAGCATAAACGGTGCATCGGTAATGGCTTTGAGTGCTCTTTCGGTTCCAATTTTCTTCAGAGCATCGTGAGCAGTTTTCCTGACTTCAGCATTATTATCTACAAGGCAGCCAATTAATGGGCTGACAGCCTGATCGCCGCCAATCATACCTAATGCGCGGGTTGCTTCTACCCGTATCTGATAATGCTTACTATCAAGTGCCTCAACTAAATGCGGTATGGCATACTTATCCTTAAGATATCCCATGGTTCGTATGGCTTCAATTGAAACCATCATCTTTTTGTCTTTAAAGGCTAAATACAATATTTTTGATATCTCTAAATCATCGGTGGGGCCTATTTCACTCAAAACCCTGAGCGCTTCAATCTTATCACGCTGTGAACCAGATATGATTATCTGACGCAGGTTTTCAATAATAACAGGGTCTTTTATATTGCCAAATTTTATTGTTGCTATCGTCCTTACTCGCGGATCCGGGTCATGGATGAGTTTTTTTAAATCTTCAATAACTGACTGGTCGCGAATTTTTACCAGAGCTAGCAATGCATTAAGCCTGACTTCAGCTTTACGGTGTTTTGTTAATTGTAATAATCCATTGATGTCATTTTTTTCTCTGAGTTTGTCAACGTTTGGGGTAAAAAGTGCCATAGCAATCCCTTTTTTGAGTATTTATATTTATTGCAAGTGTACTCCATATGCATAAAAAAAGTCAACTAATAATGTACAATTTTATTATATTATGCAAATGTATATACAGATACAGTTATACCTTGACACGCACATCGCCATATCGCTTAATTAGATTTTTCTGCTCCATTGCATTCAAAAGTGGTATCATATATTTTCGTGAAAGTCCGGTGATTTCTTTTGCCTGTTGTATGGTTAACTCTTTGTTTCGTTCAAAATGTGTCATGATACGTTGTGTGTATTGTGTAAACACATCGCTGTGCCATATCAATTCTTTATCAACAACCACTAAATGTCCTGTTTTAATAAGTTTATCAATTATATTTCGGTAGCGGGGAAAATCTTTGGGGTTAATGCCTCCTATACCTTTTTGTAATGCCTGCCGTAAAAATTCCCGTTCACTATCGCCAATTTCATCCCTTTGCTGTTTAATCAAGCCATGATGTGTCACTATATGGTGCACAACTTCATATGGTAGCAAAAACTTTTGCGCCAGTTCCTGTTCGGTTGCGCCAGATGACAATTCCTGCTTTAATGCATTCACCGTACTTTCAAAGTGTGATGGTGTGGTTATATAATTGGCAATAATAGTGACTTTTGAATCGTTCTTAAGCTTTTCCACCGCATTAACAACATGGGCTTCATCGGGAAATATTTTTTTCAAATGTTCAACTGGCATATATGGATTGGTGATGAGAGTACACAGAATAGCATTTGCCGTTATATCATAACTCTGTGCTATTTCCTGAAGAAGCGGGTCTTTTTTAAGTGTACCTTTATAATCGGTACTCAGGATATAGCCTCCTGCTATTATTGTATATCCTCCAGGAAATGTTGCAACAAATCGCTCGGTTGGGTAGCAGTGGACTGGTTCTTTAAACTTAAGTCGCACAACGGTGTTTGACTGGCCAATAACACTGTACTGCGCATCACAGGCAGCAGTGCCAATCAAAACCTCAATCCACTGATTGTTCTTGATTGGTGAGAATGCATGTGTGATACATGCAATACAGCTTCTGGTTTCAGTGAAAAAGTTTTCCGTAACAATAATGTGGCCACGTTGTAATGTTGCTTTTTCAATTCCAGCCAGCGCCAGTGCCGTTCGCTGTGAAACATCCGATTTTTCCTGTTGAGTATTATGGCTTTGAATCTGGCGTATGCGCGTGGTGATGTTGTGCGGCAGAATGGTTATAGTATCATTGACCGTAAAACTACCATTTTTGCTGGTACCGGTAACCACAGTACCAACGCCTTTAACGGTAAACACCCGGTCAATATGTAAATACGGCTTATTACCAGCTTCTGGCTGGGGTAATTGGTGAATGGCATCTTCCAATGCTGACTTTAATGAGTCAATACCTTCCCCTGTAATTGATGAGCATGGTATTACACTTGCGTTTTTATACAGAGTGGCAATTAACTTATTTTGTATGTGCGATAGTACCCGGGTAATATCTTCAGGTGTTACCTTATCAACCTTTGTTAACGCTACAACGATTGAAGGAATTCCCAATATTGACAACACTTTCACATGGTCATCAGTTTGTTTCATCCAACCGTCATCGGCAGCAATCACCAGAAGGCCAAGATCAATTCCCCATGCACCGGTTACCATGTTACGTATAAACCGTTCATGCCCCGGCACATCTACAATACTTACGGTACCAATGGTTGGAAGGTTAATGTAGGCAAAACCAATATCAATGGTCATCTGGCGCTGTTTTTCTTCTGGCAGTCTATCAGCATCTATACCAGTAAGTGCCTTTATGAGCGATGTCTTGCCGTGGTCAACATGGCCTGCAGTGCCAATAACGTACATGGTTATTTCCTATGGTAGCAAAGAGTTTATAGCGTCAGCAACATTTACAATATCGTCATCCAAAATGGTTCTGAAATTTATTGTAAATACATCATTCTGTATATAGCCAATAATGGGAATCGGTTGAGAAACCATGTGTGTTGCAATGTCACCAGCTTTTTTTCCATCAATGGCTATGGCTATTCCATAATCAGGCAATACTTTATCGGGCATGGCACCACCACCAAATGCTGTTTTTGAACTGATGCGCTGAACGTACGGTTTAACCTCGTCTTTTAGTTTTTTGAAAAGTTTTTTTATTTTTTTATCTATTGCGTGTAAATCCTGTTTCATAAATGACCATGTGGGAATGACTCCGTGCCTGTTGTTAGCATACTGCAATAAAATTTCCTGTAATATAAAGTAGGTTACTTTATCCACTCTAAGTATTCGCATCAATGGATCTTTCTTTAATTGTGCTATCAAATGCTTTTTACCTGCAATGATGCCTGCCTGACAAGCACCAAGGAGTTTATCGCCGCTAAAACACACTAAATCAGCATATTTGAGTGCCTGTGCCACGTTGTCATCGTTGTTAAATATCAGATTGCCACTTCCTAAATCTTTAACCAGTAACACCGTATCTGTTTTTAAGGTAGCTAACTGTTGCAATGTGGGACTTTGCGTGAATCCTTTCATATAAAAATTTGATCGGTGAGCTGAAAGGATAAGCGCTGTGTTTTCCGTAATTGCATTTTTGTAGTCTGAAACTTCAGTAATATTGGTTGTACCAACCTCAACAAGCCTGCATCCAGCCTGCTTCATAATATCAGGGATGCGGAAACCACCACCAATCTGTATTAACTCACCCCGTGAAATGACAACTTCTTTATCGCGTGCAAAATGGTGCAGTATTAAAAATACGCTTGCAGCATTGTTATTAACAATGAGTGCATCTTCGGCACCGGTAATAAGGCATATAAGCTTTTCGGCAAAACCGCCCCGCTTGCCTCGTTTTTGCGTTGGTATGTGGTATTCTAAGTTGCAGTAGGCACGTAAGTTTTCGCTAACACGTAATAATATATCATTGCCAAGTGGTGCTCTACCCAGGTTAGTGTGCAGCAGAATGCCAGTGCCATTTATCACGCGTTGAAGCTTTTCCATACGGATAGTTCTGCATTTATGAACTATCGCCTCCAAACACTTCCCGTAATCAAAGGGTAGTCCCTGAGCAATACGTTTTCTTTG
>JBFLZD010000070.1 GCA_040756435.1 Spirochaetota bacterium
AATTATTCCTAAGTGTAGAAATATGAACAAAATATAAATAGTGTACACCCCCGCCGCCTTCGGCGGCGGGGGTGTACACTATATTCATTATGAAATTATTTTAAAGAATTATTACTGGACGAAAACAGTTTTTTAAAGGTGCTCATAAGAATTTAATGATAATATAATTTTCTAAAAAGACGAAATTAATAACTTTTATTAAAAAGTACAGTATAACACAGTTGTTTCAAAAAAGTATGAAATTCTTTTAAATTTTTTTACGATACATTCTACTTTCATTTAAGGAGTAAATGAGAAATGGCTAACCGTGAACATTGGGGATCAAAAATGGGATTTGTGCTTGCTGCAGCCGGTTCTGCAATTGGGCTGGGTAACGTGTGGAAATTTCCATATGTAACCGGATCTAATGGTGGTGCTGCTTTTGTGTTTATATACCTTATCTCAGTAGTTATTCTTGGACTGCCCATCATGATTGCAGAACTTGTCATTGGTCGCCATACGGAAAAAGACCCTGTAGGCGCATTTAAACAGATAGCAGGTGGCACAACCTGGGAATTTGTTGGCTATTTAGGCGTGCTCTCAGGTTTTTTTATCCTTTCCTTCTATAGTGTGGTGGGTGGATGGACTATTGGTTACATTGTTAAAGGTATAACCGGTTCAATAGCAGGATTGCATGATACAGCTCAGGCTTCTGAAATATTTAAACAGTATGTTGCCAATCCCTATTTATCAGTGTTATACCATGTTCTGTTTATGCTATCATGCATGTACATAGTCATAAAAGGCATAAAAAATGGCATTGAAAAATGGAGTAAGATATTGATGCCACTTTTATTTATTATTTTGATAGCGCTTATTGTCCGTGGCATAACAATGGAAGGGAGCCTGGAGGGTATAATCTTCTTTTTAAATCCTGATTTCTCAAAAATTACGTTAAATTCTGTTCTTTCAGCGTTGGGGCAATCATTCTTTAGTTTAAGTCTTGGTATGGGAGCAATGATAACCTATGGGAGCTATCTCTCAAGGGAAGATAAAATTCTGCATTCAGCACTGTGGATTGTTGTGTTAGATACTGCTGTTGCAATTTTAGCTGGCCTTGCCATTTTCCCGTCAGTATTTGCGATGTCGCTATCGCCCCAGGAAGGCCCAGGGCTCATTTTCCATGTCATACCAGCGGTTTTTGCACGCATGCCGTTAGGACAGTTTTTTGAAGTTTTGTTTTTTGTGTTGTTGTTTATAGCGGCACTGACATCAGGTATTTCACTATTGGAAGTTGTTGTGGCTTACATCACCGACGAAAAAGGATGGAGCCGTAAAAAGGCAGTTATCATTATGGGTAGTATAATCACTATACTTGGTATACCATCAGCGCTTTCATTTGGAACACTCAGTAGCTTTACTATATTAGGAAACACGTTCTTTGATTTTATGGATAAGCTTACATCAAATTATATGCTTCCCATAGGTGGATTCTTTATTGCAATTTGCCTTGGATGGAAATATGGCTTAGAGAATACTATCCATGAACTTGACCCGGATACACGGTTTATTTCACTCAAAGAATTGTGGGCATTCATGATCAAGTTTGTATCACCTTTTATATTATTTGTGGTATTTTTCATGCTCATAAAGGATGATATTGTTGCATTGCTACAAAAGATATTTTAGCTTTCATTTGAACATGATGTATAAGCATATCACCGTTGGTTAAAACAGGATGATATGCTTTTGTTTATTTATTATGAAAAAAGAAAAATTTTATTTGACTATTTTTGAAGGTTTTATTACTATTATTGGTGAAGCTACTCATTGAGTAGTTACCTTCCAAAGTAATCCGCTAATGATATTGACGGTTCCGAAAGGGATCGTCTTTTTTTATTAATGTGATATACAAATTTAATATTGACAAAATTCTCAAACTGGATTTATTTATAGGTGAGGGTTGCTACAATGGGCATGCAGGATATTATAATATTTACTAAAGATGAAGAAGAGCTTGTTGAAAGGTTAAAACAGGCTATCAAAGATAAGTATACGTCAGAATATACTTTGATAGAAAAACATAAAGAAGCATTGCGCAGTTTGGCCACATCAATATCGTTATACCCCTCGCTGCTTGATTCTCAGAGGCTGAATAATCAAAAGCGTACAATGGAAAGCTTGCTGGATACATTGTGCTCCAGGTCAATTCCTGATATGATATTGCATATACCCACAAAGGCAATTTTAGGACGAGCATTTACCATAGCAAAGATTAACTTTTTCATAATGTTGTGGTATATTGTAAGAGATAGAGATGAATATGCATCATTTCTTGATATATTGCTTACCTGTATTGCATCAAATGTTTTTATGCTTACTGCTGAGGAGGTGTATACATCCATCATAGAGGACGACACGCTTGCATTGAATATACGTCATAATGCAGCGTATTTGTTGGCACGAACCTGGGAGCATCGTCTTGATTATGGGGTTGCTGAGTTTGCCCCAATACTGCTTAATTTATGGAAAGCGCGTGAACGATTAATTCCTAACTTTGGTACTATGATGGGTTTTTCAGAATTGTGCATGCTTTCGGAACATACTTCGCCATTATGGCTTGATTTTTTACAGCGCGACACAATCAGCGAAGATGAGGTGTATGCGGTTGAGGAGTTTATATTTGATTTGAGTTTTGAAGAGATAGTTTATGTCAGGGATTATCTGGAAAAGCATAACAAAATCACTGTAAGCAGGGATGAGTTGCCATCAATTTTGCAGAAAACCCATATTCCCGAATATCAGGGACAGGACCCACGTGAATTATACCGGTCATTCAGGGACCGAAAGATTAACTCGCGCTTCAGAGCACGTTCAGGGCTACAGGGACCAAAAAAAACGCTTGAAGAATATTTGATGTGCTTTTTATTATCTTCTCGCAGTATGGTTGAATATTAGGAGTTGCCATGTTTGATATTTTTGAATCACATGAATATAGACCGCCAGTATTTGAAAATATGCAAATGGAGATCAGCGATATTGATAACGATATATCTTCTGATATTGACAATCTGCTGGCAAACAGGTTTGATTCATTGTACGTTAAAGATGTATATAAAAAACAACATATCGCTGTTGAAATTATTTATCCTCGCATTCAATACAATCATCATAAAGTGTTACTTAAATCACCTGATTATTTCAGGTTTTTACTGTCACTGTATCCTTTTGTCAGCGATCTGGAAAATATAGCCAAGATAGTTATCCGTCCCCGTCATGTAGTTCTGGGTAATGTGGAACTAATGGGATTGTATCTGCATAGAAAAAAAATTATGGTTATTTATCTCCACCAGCCACATTTCTATTCATTAAAAAAATCGCGCGTTGCACGGTTTGCTGAGTTTATCCCGCTGGCATATATGGTGCAGTCAAAAGTTATAAATCCACAAAATTCTGAAAACGATCCATATCTTATTCCGCCACTGTGGTACATGTTATCAGTCATTGAAGCCACTCCTACTGACAAAGTTGATAAGTTTTTATTACGGTGTGATACCACATCTAAACTGCAAGCAGCACTGGATGAAATATCTTTCTTTTATGGACGTCATGGATATTAATGTACATGATAGATTACCACGTACATACTTCCCTGTGCGACCATGCAACAGGAACACCACAGGAATATATTGAAAAAGCAATAGAAGCAGAACTATTTGAGATAGGTTTTTCTGACCATGCACCGTTGCCTGAGCATCTGAGGCAAAATATTACCATGGAACCAGAGGAAACTGAAGACTATGTCACAATGTTACAGGCGTTGAGTGATAAATATCCAGTAGCCGTAAAGATAGGTTTTGAAGTGGATTATCCGCTACACACGACTTTTGATACACGATATTTCAATGACAGTCGGTTAGATTACATCATTGGTTCATGCCATTTTATTGGTGATTGGCCATTTGACCATCCCGCATTTGTTGATGAATATACTAAACGGGATATCAACCAGGTATATCGTGATTATTATCGTATAGTGTATGATATGGTGGCATCAGGCATGTTTGATATTATTGGGCATTTTGACCTGGTGAAAAAGTTTGGTTACAGGGCAACTGCTGATTTGAGTGCAGAAATTGAACCAATATTACAATTAGCTGCACAGCAATCAACTGCAATTGAAATAAATACGTCAGGATGGCGAAAACCTGTTAAGGAGGTATATCCCTCGTTTGAAATTATACAGAAAATGTTTCAGTATAATGTTCCTGTAACATTGGGGTCGGATGCACATGTACCGGAAGAAGTGGCATATAATTTTTATGAAGCATTAAGCCTTATAAAACAGGCAGGGTACAGAAAAATAGCTGGTTATAGAAAAAGAAAGCAATATACAATAACATTATAAAAAGAAACATATATGATACGTCTGGTGAAAGACCCTCAACAAATTTTTAGAATCTATGGTTTATGTGGATTGCAGGCTGGTATTATTGGAAAAAATGCCAATTCAGTGGATTATTCCGATGGTGGAGTTGAAGTGCGGTTTAAAGAAAAGATGCTACTATACAAAGCAACAGGAATATTGCCGGAACACATTGTGATGCTAGATCAGGTTCATGGCAAAGAAATTATAGAAATACTAAAGCCCCCTCTTAAAAATGAACCATTTGTGGCACAGGCCGATGGATTTATTACTGCTGAGCATGGTGTATGCCTTGTTATACGAACAGCGGATTGTGTGCCAGTTATCCTGTATGATGACCAGAATGGAGTGATTTCGGCACTGCATTCGGGATGGCGTGGGTGTGCGCACAATATAACCGCAGAAGGTATTAAACTTTTAATACATAGAGGTGCAAAGCCTTCATCCCTGTATGTTTTGATTTTACCTTCAATTAGTCCAGCGGCATACGAAATTGGTCAGGATGTTGCGTCTCAGTTTGACGGCTATGTACTACAAAAAGAAGGTAAGTTGTATTTGGATATGTGGCAGCATATTAAGGACACTGCATTGCGATATGATATTCCAGAACAAAATATATTTAATTCAAATATATGCACGTTTCAGCTCAACACGGAATTCTTTTCATACCGTAAAGGGGATAATGGCAGAAATCTCAATTTTGTCTATTTAGCCTGAGTATATCAATTTTTTTAATTGCATAAATAGAAAATTTTTTCACTAATTATTCCTAAATGTGGAAAGGTGAATAAAATATAAAATAATGTACACCCCCGCCGAAGGCGGCAGGGGTGTACACTTTATTCATTATGTAATTTTTTAAGGAATTATTGCTGAAATTTTTTGCATTTTTTCTAACTTAAAAGATACTATAAATATTCATACTCTGGAGGAAAGTATGCAGCAACTTCAACTTTCAAAACTACTCAATACTCATGATCATGAGAAAACTCTTAAAGAAATTAAAACAATGTATACAAAATATTATTCTGGTTTTGAAACAATTGAATCATGCTTTTTCTTAATAAGGGACTTGTTTGAAGGAAAGTTCCCGGGGTATCAAAAGTGTAATACACAATATCACGATTTTCAACACACCGTTGATGCAACAGTTGCTGCAATACGAATACTTGATGGCTACAATAGTAAACGAAAAATCATGCAACAAAATATAGCGTATTCATTAATTTTAGCATCGCTGTTACATGATGTTGGCTATATACAGGAGGATTGGGATACAGAAGGCACAGGAGCAAAATATACAGCAGTACATGTGCAACGAAGTGTAGATTTTGTAAAAAGAAATCATGAAAAATTAGGTATAGATGATGAGTATATACCCCTTATGGCATTATGCATACAGTCAACTGGCTTATCAGCAAAGTTTGAGGCAATGGAATTTATTTCAAGGGAGCACAGAACGGCAGGAGCCATGATGGGAACAGCTGATTTATTAGGGCAGATGTCCGACAGAGAATATCTTGAGAAGCTATTATTTTTATACTATGAGTTCAAAGAGGCTGGTATCCCCGGATATACAACCGAGTTTGACATAATCAGGAAAACCATTGATTTTTATGTCATGACTGTCAAACGCATGAAAAGCACTCTGCTCAATGTCCAGCACTACTGCCTGTATCATTTTGATAAACGTTACGGTATACACAGCAATCTCTATATGGTGGCAATAAACCGCAATATCAGGTATATAAAAAAAATAATTGCCGATGAATCAACCAACTTCCGTCACAAATTAAAACGAGGCGACCAGTACCAGCTTCATATGCTATCACAAAAGACATTACCCCATTAATCTCACACAGTACTATTGCAGAAAAATGTTTGACAATAATAGTTTATCAGGTAATACTTTAACCTGTGTGCCTGATGTCATGAAACGTATAATTGTACTTACAATCGTGGAAGTATTTTATAAAAGCTTTTAAAGAAGTAGTAAAAACTCAAGTATGGGTGCCGGTATCAGGACATTACGTAGTCTTAAGGAACTGGAGCACAACTATATATGAAACGAATACTATCATTTTTCACAGGATTAAGCTTTGTTGTAATAATAGCTCAGGTGTGGGCATATGTTGCCATGGATATACAGAAATGGGAAATAGATAAGAAGGATGTTATTTCGTCTTATATCCATAAATCGCCGTATAAAACGTACACGCTCAACCAGTTAAAGGGTTATTCCAATAAATTGCTTAATTACATCCTTGCCATTGATGAAAATTATAAAGATAAGGTTGTTATCCTCAGGGTCACAAGTGACATTACCAGAGATTTTATGTTTATCAACAATAAATTATATGTTATTACTGATTATATGCAAAAATCCTCAGAGGACTATATTTCAGGAGCTATCGCCCAACTGGGGAAAAAATATGGTGTTCCACAGAAACAGAGTGAGGGTGCCACTACAACCTATACATTTACCCGGGATGAAACAAAAGTGATAGCCATTGGTGAAAATAAAGGTAAAAATTTCTCTCTGATAATTTATTATTATTATAAAAATTTATTTCGCAGCCTGATGCAGTAAAATCAGAAAGTATGAAAGGACGTCGTTTGTGCTCTTTTTTTTCTGAAAAATTTTATTAAATTCTTGACACATTGTGATAGAATTTGTTTATATCCAATTCATTAAATTCAGTAAGAAAATTATAACAATCATTATAGAGTAACGAGGGTGTAACATTGGCTAATATTAAATCAGCTGAAAAAAGGAACAGGCAAAGCGAAAAACGTAGACAGCGAAATTCGCAGGTAAAATCATCTATCAGAACTGCTGAAAAAAAAGTGCGAAAGCAGTTAGAAACTCAGTCCAAAGAAAATGTACCTGTACTGTTTAAGGAGTTTGTCAAGAAGATTGATACTGCAGCACGTAAGGGGATTGTACACTGGAAGACAGCTGCACGTAAAAAGTCCCGTTTGGCAAAGAAGGTTAATGCTGCATTATAATTGTGCAGGCAGGGGTATTTTTTGACCAAACATGAAATAATTACCCGGTTGCATCTTAAATATGATATTCCCCGTGATGTGGTGCAACAGATTGTTGACGGCTTTTTGGATGAAATTGTGGTATCGGTTCAGAAGGGGGAAAAGGTAACCATTAAAGGTTTTGGTGTTTTTTCAAGGGTTAAACAGGCAGAACGTAAAGTATATTCGCCAATAGCCCAGCGGGAAGTGACTATACCTTCACGCTATGTTATAGATTTTAAATCAAGCAAGCTCACCGATATTGAGCATTAACAAAGGGCGCTTAGCTCAGCTGGGAGAGCATCTGCCTTACAAGCAGAGGGTCAGAGGTTCAAATCCTCTAGCGCCCAAAGATAACGAGGGTATACTGTTGTATACCCTTATTTTGTAAGTATATGAAAAAGCTACTTGAATATCTTTCGCCAATTGACAAGGTTCTTCTTAGCTTTGTTCTATTAATTCTTGCCGGTGCCTGTATTTTATGCCTTCCAGTATGCACAACTGGCGGCATTTCATTTATTGATGCATTATTTACATCCACTTCGGCAGTGTGTGTTACCGGTCTTGTAGTCCTTGATACAGCAAAGGATTTTACCTTTGTTGGGCAGGTGGTCATTCTTTTGCTTATCCAGCTTGGTGGTCTTGGAATAATGACATTTTCGGTAGCACTGCTTTCACTGATGGGTGGAAGTGTTTCCATCAAATGGCGCTTCACGTTGCAAAATATGTATAGTGATGTGTCAAAACTTCCCATACGCAATATTCTGGGAAGAATTATTATTTATACGTTTACCATAGAAATAACAATTGCACTAATCCTGTTTACACAATTTATTAAACAATTTCCATTTAGCCAGGCTATATGGCATTCCATATTCCATTCTGTTTCTGCCTTCTGTAATGCAGGATTTTCTACATTCAGCAATAGTCTGATGGATTATAACGGCAACAGTGTTATTATTATAAGCATAGCAATAGCTATTATTACTGGCGGAATTGGTTTTTTAGCAATGAGTGAATTATTTAATACAAAAAGCTTACGATTACAACGGACATGGAAAACGTTAACCTTGCATACACGTATTGTGCTGACAACAACTGCAATATTAATTTTTGGCGGAATGTTTCTTTTTTATATTTTAGAATATAATGGCATTTTGCAAACTATGAGTTTCAAGGAAAAGCTATTGGCATCATTTTTTCAGTCGGTTACTGCACGTACTGCAGGTTTTAATACGGTGGATATAGGGGGTTTGCGTGAAGGCACATGCCTGCTATTAATATTCCTTATGTTTATTGGTGGGTCACCTGGCTCTATTGCTGGGGGTGTTAAGACAAGTACATTTGCAATTTTATGGCTGTTTCTAGTTTCCCGGTTAAAAGGATTACGGCAGATTACAGTATGGGAACGAGCACTGGCGTATGATAATGTGGAAAGAGCAGTTACGTTAATTGTTATTTCAGGGTTGTTTATTTTCTTTGCTACCTTTATACTTGTAGTACTACCAACATTGCCAACAGGTGAATTTTTACCGTCATTTTTTGAAGTAACATCAGCATTTGGCACGGTGGGGCTTTCAATGGGAATAACGCCAAAGACAGTTCCTATGGAAAGGATAATTTTATGTATCGTCATGTATACGGGAAGGTTAGGGCCGTTGACATTAATTTCAGCACTGACTATGCGTAAAAAAACCATTAATATCAAATATGCTGAAGATCATATAATGATTGGGTAAAGGTTGTGTATGAAAAAATATTTTGTTATTGGGTTGGGTAATTTTGGGTTTAACATTGCCCGAGCTCTTGAAGAAAATGGATGTGAAGTACTTGGCATGGATATTGATAGGGAGTTAGTCCAAAGAGCAAAGGATTTTATTAGCCATGCCATAATAGGGGATGCCTCGGATAGAGAGGTGCTTGAATCGCTTGCAATAAGTGATTTTGATGGTGCTGTTATTAGTATTGGGCAGGATATGGCAGCAAGCATTTTAATTGCACTGTATTTAAAGGAGATAGGCATGCAAAAGATTATTGTAAGAGCTATCTCCGAAGATCATGGAAAGATTTTATCATTGATTGGTGTTGATACAGTTGTGTTTCCTGAACGGGATATGGCAATACGGCTTGCCAGCAAATTGGCACTAAAAAATGCAATGGATTATCTTCCTCTTACCGAAGAATATGGAATCCTTGAAGTTGTGCCGCCCAAAAGCTTCATTAACAAGACACTTAAAGACCTGAAGATTAGTACCCGTTATGGATGCCAGGTTATTGGTCTGAAATATTATACAAACGGGAATTATAATGATGTTACAGAGAAAAATGCTCAGATTAAAATTGCCCCAACAGCTGATGATGTTGTAACTGAGCATTCTGTTATGGTTGTAATAGGCAAGTTAAGTGATATTGAACGCTTGCAGAATGCTGACTGATTATATTTCTATTTCCATGCCTTCACGTGCTATGTCAATGGTTAATTTTCCACGCCGAGAAGGATTCATGCCCAAATATAGTTTTGCATTAGATAAAACAGCATCTAATTTATTATCATTGTAGTCTGGTTCGTGGTGAAACAATATTAATCGCTTAATGTTGAACATTGCAGCGATATCAATTGCAATTGAAGCTGAAGAATGTCCCCAATCCACTTTATTAATTGATTCTTCAAAGGTATACTGTGTATCAAAAACACATACATCAGCATTTTCAAAAAATTCTTTATATGAATCAATTTTATCAATTTCATCTATATTAAATTCGCAATCACTGGTAAATACAAAAGACTTGCCATTTTCCTCAAATCTAAAGCCAAATGAACCTCCAGGATGACGCATACGTTTATTTTTAATTTTGACATCATTAATGTAAATTTCACCTTCTTTTTCAATTATGAAGAATTCTTTCTGGGCAAGCATATATTCAAGATTGATAGGGAAGTGTGTGAAAACCTGCTGATATTCAATACGTTCTTTGATATCATTGTATGGTGAATAGATATTAAAACGATTTCCTTTAATATAAAATGGAGCAAAAAAGGGGATTCCCTGTATGTGGTCCCAATGTGTGTGTGTAAGCAGGATAGTAGCAAATCCTTTGCCAATGCCAAAATCACCCTTTAAGAGTTCATTGCCAAGATGTTTTAAGCCAGTACCACAATCAATAATGATTAAATCATCAGAAGCAGTTCGTACTTCCAGTGTAGTTGTGTTACCTCCATATGTTCCAACAATTGACGTTGGAAGAGAATCTAAAAAAGTTTCAATTGATTCATCATTGGCAATATCTTTTGAGGTTGCTAATTGAAGTGCCTGTTTTATTTTATCTCGTATTGTAATAGAATTGAGTGTAGTGGGTATTGAGCCTCGTACTCCCCAAAATTTAACCTTCATACAGATGCCTCTTCAGTTTTGTCTTATGTATAGTATATAATATCGTGGGTTTTGGTAGAATCAAGAATAATTTTTGTGGTAAGGCTCTGACCCCAAAATACCCTATCTCTCCAATAACTCAGCGCACTCTGCATATTCTGCGTGTTCCATCAGTTTGTTTCACGCAGAAGCCGCAGAGATGGGGAGGGTGAGGCTCTGACCCCTTAACAATAATATCAACCCCTTCGAGGTTTCATGATGATGTTGTGAAGATAGTGATAGTATGCTCTGACCCCATTGTTTTAAATTTTTTTGCAAAAAAAATCGTAATTTTTTTCACATCTCTTTTAATTTTTTTCAATCTCATGCGTTTATATATATAGAACATAAATCATTTATATCTTTCGGAGGAATACTATGGCACGGAAATTGTGTGTACAGCTACCAGGGTTAACCTATCACATCACTTCCCGCTGCATAGAGTTGAAATCTATGTTGCAGGAAGACTATTTTAAGGCTTGCTTTGTAGAAATACTAAACAAAGCAAAAGCTAAGTATCACTTTAAGCTCATTGCCTTCTGTATTATGGATAACCATATACACGTAGTCATTCATACAGTAGATGATGGTGCACCTATATCCCGTATTGTACAGTATATTAAGGCACGGTTTGCTGAAGTTTATAATAAAATGACTGGTAGAACGGGGCCATTCTGGAATGAGCGGTATAAGGATAGCATTATACAGTTTGCAAAAGATGGATTTCACTATTTGTTGTGGTTGTTGTGGTATTTAGCGTATAATCCGGTACGGAAAAACCTATGCTCTGATTCCACTACATACCACTACAGCAGCATAAAAGCATATTTACAGGAGGATGCCGATATAGGAGTGCCAATAGACCATCATGATTACTTTGTACATTTAGGGGAAACCTTTGCCAAGAGGGTGACTGTGTTCATGAAGTATGAGGAATATTATAAAAAGAAGTATTCCATGATACTTCAGTGGGTTTGAAAAAAGGGTCAGAGCCTTACAAAGTTACACAACAGTATGCAGTAACTTTAGCTCAACACCAGCTTTTTCAAACATAGCTAAAACATAATCAATGTGTTCGTCAGTGTGGGTGGCCATGACACTTAAACGTATAAGCTGCTGACCTTGTGGTGTTGCTGGAAAGATTATTGGATTTGAATAGACACCATAATCAAAAAGCTTTTTCCATACTGTAAAAGTCATGAAATCATCACCAATAAGTACTGGTATTATTGGAGTTTCAACAGGCAATACTGAAAACCCCAGTTCAGAAAGACCTTTTCGTAGCCGATGTGCATTATAATGAAGTTTTTGTATTCGTTCAGGCTCTTTTTGGATTATCTCAAGTGATTTTAATGCTGCTGCTGCATTTGAAGCTGGCATACTTGCATTGAAAATAATTGCTGGTGCATGGTGCTTAATATAATTGATTACACGTTCGCTTGATGCTAAAAAGCCGCCAGAAGAAGCCAAACTTTTAGAAAAAGTACCCATAATAATATCAGTTTGGTCAGTTAAGTTAAAGTGACTTGCAGTACCCCTGCCGCCAATGCCAATCACTCCTGATGCATGAGCATCATCTACCATAATGCGAGCATTATATTTATGAGCTATCGCCACAATTTGTGGAAGTGGAGCAATGTGCCCATTCATACTGAACACGCCATCAACAACTATAAGTTTACCTGCATCTTGAGGCAAGGTTGAAATTTTATGTTCAAGGTCATCCATATCATTATGATTGAACTTTATCAGGATACTATCGCCACATAATCCTTTTGCAATTAATGTACCTTGTATTATGCTTGCGTGATTTTCAGCATCAGAAATGATATAGTCACCCTTTTTTATTAAGGGTACGATAGCACCCTGATTGGTCTGGTAGCCTGTGGAAAAAATACAGGCGGCTTCTTTGCCAACAAACTGCGCCAGAGCTTCTTCCAATTTAAAATGAATATCAAGTGATCCATTTATAAGACGAGAACCGGAACAACCTGTGCCATATTTATTTATAGCGTCAATGGCAGCCTTTTTAACTCTTGGATCATGGGTAAGCCCTAAATAGTTGTTGGAACCAGCCATAATCATACGTTTATTGTTCATATACACTACAGGGCCTTCAGTTTTGGTTATTGGATGATAGTAAGGATACAATCCAACCGATTTAACTTCTTCAACACGGGTAAATGAATAGCATTTATCAAAAAGATCCATATCAAGCCTCCGTTTTTTATTTCTATTAAAAAAAATATAGTGAAGAAAAGTGGTAAATCTACTTCATAAAAAATACTAATTTTAAAATAAAAAGTCAATAATTTAATATAAAATGATATATAAAAATAGATTAATATAATTATTTGTAATGATATAAAAATAAGAGTGAACAATCACTCATAAATGATTAAGTACTCACTCATTTATAATCTTTGATGATGAAAGGCCAAAAATGGTTGCTAAATAAAAGCAAATCCCCATGGAGGGTCAGAGCATAGATACATTTTAAATAGCAAAACTGTGATAAGTGTAGAATATGAATTGTTGTGAATAGGGGAATAGGGTAAGAGCCATAAAAAAATAATTGCAATAATTTTAGTGTATACCTTTTAAACTAATAGGTTTGCATAAGAGGAGGTAGAAAAATGACCCAAAGAATAACAAAGAAAATTATCAAAATATCTTTAGTAATTATTTTAATTGCTATTGTGCTGATAGGGGTAGCTGTAGTACTTTTATATAGTGATCCAGTGTTACGTTTTATGCTAGTTATGAATGAGATTGTGCCAGCAGTGGGTGTTACATCGCAAGAAGTAATTCTTCCTCTCGATGAAGGAAGACAAACTAAAATGACAATATACCAGCCAATTTTCAGGAGTGAAGATAAATATTATTTTTGTGTTCACGGAATGACTCCTCAGGGCTATAGACATCCCTCATTGGTTAAATTAGCTAAAGCACTTGCACTTGCAACCGGTAGAAAAGTTATGGTTCCTAACCTCTATGGAAGCGAAACTGATAGAGATGTAATAGATGCAACAAAAGAGATTAAAAAAATGTATCTTTCTGTTAAAAAACTTTACCCCGGTAAATATAATGGATTTGGAGCATGCATATCAGCAACAATGTTAGTTGCAGCGCTTAATGATATTCCTGGTGAATGGTATCCAGATAAAATATTTATGTATGGCCCATTTTTAAATGGTGAAATGCTCATGCACTTTTATAATACCAGTGGCATGGAGGTTGACTTTATAGTAAAACTGGCAAATGCCATGCGACATCGAAATCTAACTGAAGAAGAAAAAAAGTTGGTAGGTAAAGCCATAGCTTCCACAAAACCAGGAGTTACCGATAGAAACCAGGTAAAACAAATTTTAGGCATTGATTTGTATACCAAAGTGGATTCGTTAAAAGTTGAAAATCCTGAATTCAAGCAATTAAATGAGATGACACTGTTTAAAAATAAGCCTTTGCCAGCATGCAGGTATTATATTTTGCACTCACGTGCTGATAACATTATTCCTTTCAGTATGGGTTTAAGTATGCATAAGTATCTTTTACAATTGGGATTGGATAGTAAATTTGTGGCAACAGGAGCCTTTCAGCATACTCAGAAAGGAAAGTCATTCGCAACACTCAAAACGGAGTTTAAAGAGATATATGCTTTTTTTTATGATCTTTTTAAAGAATGATAGGGCGATAGTAACTGGGAATATAAGATTTTTAAATCATTTAATGCCAATCGTGAAAGTTATAGTACAACAGTGATGAAGTAGAAAAGTTTAATTATTTTAATATTAAGTATTATCGTACCCATCAAATTAACCACATCTTTACAATAAAATAAAAATATAGCAATAGAGAAAGTACAGTAGCTAATATACTGATATACTTTTAGCAATGTAAAAGTATATTCATGTTACTTATTAGGCTAGTTACTTTAGTTGTGACTGCTATTGGGTGGCCAGTTTCACCAATTCTGGGGGTGGTCCCCAGTAAAATTGACAACATGGTATCCCATTTTCTAAATAAAACGAAAATGTATAGCCACTAAAGCGATAGTTATCGGTATTTTCTTCACTGTCTAAGGCTGCAAGATAATCATAAAGATAATTCTCAACACAATAGGCTATAATCTTAGCCAGTGACATCTTACAGACTTTGCGCACATCCATCACAAACTCATACTCATTCTCATACAAATACAGATGCACCCGCTTCCAGGCTTGATATCGCTTTCTATACTGCAACCGTTTATAGCTTTTCACCGGGATATGTTTATACGAAAGCACATAGTTTATGAAATTTATAATGAAAGTATGAAGCGGTAATTTGTACACAGCGGCATATGATTGAAAAAGTTCTAAGTGTTCAT
>JBFLZD010000071.1 GCA_040756435.1 Spirochaetota bacterium
CGGGACATACGCTATAGGTGGTTTTTTATGCAGTGTATTTATGCTTAGAATACTGAATGATTTTATTAAATGGCGAAAATTTGAGAACGCCACATTGACAGCATCTCCGTCAGGGGTTAGCATTCAAACAAAAAATGAAAACTATCACTTTAATGCAAAAGATATTACATACCTTGAAGTCAATTTTTTCAGCAACCTGGTAATACGTGAACGGTATCGGAGTTTAGGATTCCCACTCATGCTGGTAAGCAATGATGACAGGGAAAAGCTTATACATTACTTTTATGACATGTCTCCTAAACGAACGGTAATGTTCAAAAAAATATGGGAAATGTTTGATGCCATCCTTGTTGCATTTATCCTTGCCATGCATATACGGCAGTTCATTATTCAGGCGTATTATATCCCAACAGGTTCAATGGAAGATACCTTGCTTGTTGGGGATCACCTTTTAGCCGAAAAGATAACATATGGGCCAACTATCCCTCAGATGATAGGAATGAAAAAGCCAATACATCTTTCCTTTTTAAGTATACGGCCTGTTAAGCGTGGTGATATCATTATATTCCGCCCTCCTAATGAAGAAGAAAAAGATTTTATAAAGCGGTGTATAGCGGTAGAGGGTGATGAAGTGCATATTGATGACGGTGCTGTATGGGTTAATGGTGTAAAATTAGATGAGCCATACGTCAAAGGCGTCACATCATACCGGGGATTCAGTGAAAAGCGCATTGAAGGGGTTGTTCCTAAAGGGATGATAGTAGCAATGGGTGATAACCGAGAAAATTCCTATGACAGCCGTGGTTTTGGGTATGTTCCGTTAGACAGGATTAAAGGTAAAGCATTTATTTTATACTGGAATACGGATAACATTAAAAATTTAGATTTTTCACGGCTTGGTTTAATCAAATAACATCCAAGGCTGATATGGAGAATGTATCGCATAAACGAAGAATAATTATTACATTAATCTTTATCAGTATTATAGCCGTATTATTAATACTAAAAATTACACAACTACATTTCAGTTCCAGAGTAATAGTTAATAATAAAAATGGTATAATAAAGCGTGGGGATATCATTGATGCAAATGGATATCCCCTTGCTGTTTCAATATATAAATATTCTATATTTGCTGATCCGCGTAAAGTTACCAATCCTGATATTGTAGCATTGAAACTTTCAGCTATACTTGCCATCCCTCAATCAGAAATAAAGGATCTGCTAACTCGTGACAGGCATTTTGTATGGATTAAGCGAAAGGTTGATGATGGTGTGATTAACAAAGTAAAGGAATTATCTTTGCCAGGTATTTATGTTAAAAAAGAATATGCTCGCGCATATCCTGAAGGCACATTAGCATCACAGGTTATTGGTTTTGTCAATATTGATAACATAGGGCTTGAAGGTATTGAATATAAATATAATGATGTATTATTTTATAGCGATAGTTCCGGTCAAATAGAACAAAAAGGGTTAACGGTACAGCTGACACTGGACAGATCAGTACAGTATATTGCACAGAAAGCAATTAATACATACGCCGGACATGTAAAACCAAAAAAAGCCGTTGCTGTGGTTTACGAAATTAAGTCGGGAAAGATACTAGCACTTGCGCTGTATCCACAATTCCATCCTGAATATTTTTATAATTACGATAAATCTGTGTTAACATGCTTTTCTGTTGTTGATGCGTTTGAACCTGGATCAACAATGAAGGTATTTGCTGCTATAACCTTACTGGAACATCTACCGGATGCCCTCAAAAGAACGTATATTTGCAAAGGCAATGTTGAGGTATATGATGCAACCATAAAGTGCACAAAGGAACACGGCAAGGTTACTCTGAATGATATCATCACCTATTCATGTAATGCAGGAATCATTCAGGCAATGCAACCGGTAAAAAAAGAATATTTATATCAAACTCTTACCCGTTTTGGATTTGGCCAAAAAACAGGTATACAGCTTCCCGGTGAAGCTCCCGGAATCCTTCGCAATACAGAGCAATGGTCAGGTCTTTCAAAATATTCTATGGCTATAGGGCAGGAAATATCAGTGACCTCTGTGCAGCTTGTTGCTGCTTTTGGAGCTATCGCCAATAATGGCATATATATGTACCCTCAGATAGTAAATCAGATTCAAAACAACAATGGAGAGATAGTCACCAAATTTTTTCCAAAGACAAAGGGGAAAATATTGAATGAAACGATAGCAAAAACCATTCTTTCAATGATGCATAACGTTGTTATTGAAGGAACAGGAAAAAAAGCATATGTTGCAGGCTATGGCACAGGAGGGAAAACCGGGACGGCTCAGAAATCGTTGCCACAGGGTGGCTATATTCCTGAAGCGTATGTTGTTTCCTTTGTTGGGATTGCCCCGGTTGATAATCCCGATATTTGCATTCTTGTTATGTTTGATGAACCGGTTTATGGAGGTTCGGGCGGTGAACTGGCAGCACCTGTTTTCAGTGATATTGCAAAACGAGTGTTGCCGCTTAGAGGGTTTGGAAGTGTAGCTATCAATGCTACGAAAGCTAATCCTTTGCAATACAAACCATTTCAGGATGATGTATTGCCAAATTTTATTGGTCAGACTGATACCATTGCTTTGCGCAAGCTCATAAATTTACAGCACAAATATCCGATACAGTATATAATGAAAGGGAAGGGCAAAGTTGTTGCTCAGGATCCAAAACCGGGAGTACCCTTAAAAAAAGTTGCTACTATTACGCTGGTTCTGGAGTAAGTGTGAACAATATTTTTGAAAAAAATATTTTGGCGATAACTCAACGTAATGAGTCTTTAGCTGAAATAATAAAAAATACAGATTACGCACCATACGTTGAGGTGTTGCATGCAAAAAGTGGTGATGCCATTCCTGTTGTGAAAAAAGATACAGGATATATTGCAGTACACAGTAAATTTGATCCTATAAAAGAAGCACAACGCCTTATTGATGAATTTGATTGTGCACAATACGATTGTATCATCGTATCTGGATTTGGATTTGGATATCATATTGAGTGGTTGTTGAAAAAAGTAAAAAAAGATGCAACGGTTTTAGTTCTGGAACAATTTCCATGGATGGTTGCAGCAGCTATCGCTTACAGGGATTTACAGAACATATTGAGTGACAGGCGAATTATATTGCTGGTCAATCCTGATGAGGAAACGATAGCCATTCACATGAGGGGAAGGTCCTCATATAAAACGCTGTTTATCACACATCGCGGTTCATTTCAGGTTAACCCTGAACGATACACCAATCTGCAAAGAATTGCAAAAGCATATATTTCCACCAAAGAAGTCAATATTGCCACACTGGCTAAATTTGAAAAATTATGGACTTCAAATATTGCTCGCAACATCAAAGAAATTATTAGTGCTCCTCCTGCTGCAGCATTTTTTGATATGTTCAAAAATGTTCCTGCTATTATAGTTAATGCTGGGCCAACATTGACACAAAGCATCCCATACATTCAAAAACACTACAACAGTGCCATAATAGTTGCGGTGGATACGTCCCTTAAAGTTTTAGAATATTATGGTATTGAACCGCATTTTTGTATTACGGTTGACCCGCAGTTAATAAACGCACGGTATTTTGAAGGTGTCCATAGTAATAGAACAGTATTAATAGCTGATCCCATGGTGCATCCTTCCACATTTTTGTTTTACAGGGGTAGAAAGGCAATCACCGGCGTAGCATTTGATATGATGAAATGGATAGAACAGACGATTGGCAGCTACGGAAATCTACGCTATGGAGGTTCAGTGTCAACCAATGCATATGATTTTGCAAAACGGTTGGGTACCCATCCCATTATCATGGTTGGGCAGGATTTGGCTTTTACCACAGGACTGGCTCATGTTAAAGGTGCATATCTGGATGACCATATATTTTTCAGGAACTATCGCACCTATACTGTTGAGATGTTTAACAGGTTTCAGCTTACTGCTCTACCAAAGATTTTTGTTAAAGGAATAAAAAGCAGGCAGGTTCATACTAATCAAAAGATGATGATCTTTATTTCCTGGTTTAGCAGATTGAATGACCCTTCATTGATTAATGCTACATATGATGGTGCGTATATAGAAAATGTTGTTCATAAAACTTTTAACGAAATTACGTATCAAGATTCCGGAATAAATATCTGGAATGCGATTGATGAAATATATACCCGTTGTGTGCCCGACGAAAGAACCATAGCGTTACATTCAGAAAACTTAATAAAACAATTGGATGAAATGTTAGGACAAACAAGCGCGATGGATGACATTTTGCAACGGGCAATACAGTATTCAGAGGAATTGATACAAAACATAAAAAAGAGGAAGACGCAATCGATAGCTTTGCTGGTAAAAAAACTGGATGAAATTGATAATAAGCTTACTGAACTTAGTGTTACAAAGAATTTGGTTGGGTTAACCATACAGCACATTATTCATACAGTCACTGAAGGCTATGAAATTGATGAAACGGTTACTAATGAACAGGAAAAAGTTGCTTTAAAATCCCTGTACTTATATAAGGGAATGCTTGAAGGACTACAGTATAGCACCCGAGTTATAAAGAATATGATAGTATTATTAAAGCAATAGTTTATGCTTTTAGTAACTTTTTATGATTAACTATTACAAGCCCAGCAATGCCTGCCATAATCAACCCTAATGCAATTATTTGTGCCTGTGTTAACCCAGCAAACACAACAGGGTTTCTTCGGATGAATTCCACAAAAAACCGTGGCAACCCATTTAAAATCAAGTATATAAAAAAAAGTGTCCCCTGTGGGAATTCTTTTTTTCTGAGTTGTAATAAAAATATTGCTACTATAAATGAGAAAAATGATTCAAAAAGAGGTGTGGGGTACACAGCGTAGGATATTGGTACAATTCCATTGGGATAAGCAACACCAAAAATGCTTGATGTTTCAATACCATAACACCCATCACCAGCAACGTGGCAACCTATTCTTCCAAAACCATACCCAACGGCTATACATGGTGCTGTAATATCAAGAATTTTTAAAACAGGCTCATTGCTTTTTTTAATGATAAAATAGCTGAATAACAATGCAAAAAGAAATCCACCATATATAGAAAGGCCAGCACCAGAAAATACTGTACCGGCTGGATCTGATAAAAATTCATCCATATGATCCAGTATATGAAATACTTTTGAGCCAATAATGCCCGCTGGAATTGCTACCAGTAATATCTTGTATGCTAAATCCGGGTTAATATTACTTAAGATAAGTTCACGTTCAAATAAAATGTATGCCATATAAATTCCTATAGCAAGCATTACACCGTATCCACCAATGGTAATAAACTTATACTGGAATAATATTGGATACATGGTGGAGATCCTCCTTTTAAATAAATTAAAACTATTTTGACTTCAATTACGGCTTTCTTAAAAAAATATAATGATAGTACATCTATTGAATCATTTTCAGTTCTGTTGAGTGTAAAGTATTAATACAAAAAGTCATAATGACTACAACAAAAAAAATTGCAACAGAATTATATCTTCTGTTGCAATTTTTTGTGATGCTACTGTGTATTGTTTATTTTGTTTCAACTGCTAATGTTTGACGTAATTCCCGTTTTAATATTTTGCCCGATGGATTTTTGGGCAATGCATTCATTATAAAGATTTTCTTTGGCGTTTTAAATCCTGCTAAATGCTGTTTGGCAAATGCAATGATCTCCTCCTCTGTTGCCTGCATATCCTTCTTCAATACAACTGCTGCGCAAACAAGTTCAATCCATTTGGGATCGGGCAGGCCAAATACAGCAACCTCAGCAATGGCAGGGTGCTGGTATAATACTTCTTCAACTTCACGTGATGCAACATTTTCGCCACCTGTTTTTATCATATCTTTTTTACGATCAACAACATACAGATACCCATCTTCATCAATTCTTCCTAGATCTCCACTGTGAAACCAGTCATAAGCAAATGCTTCGGCAGTTTTTTCAGGATCGTCCAGATACCCTGTCATAACGTGACCTGATCGGTGAACTATCTCACCAACTTCACCAACTGGTACAAAGTTACCATCATCATCCATCAATGCTGTTTCAACATTGAGTACTGGTTTGCCTGCTGAACCTGGTTTTTTGAGCTGATCTTCTGGTTTTAATATTGTTGCAACTGGCCCCATTTCGGTTTGGCCATAATAATTCCACAAGCGCAGGCCAGGGAATACTTCAGTTAACCGCTTTAAAACTTCCACTGGCATGATACTGGCACCATAGGCAGCTTTTTTTAGTGAAGAAAGATTATACTTTTTAAATTCAGGATGATTGATAATCCCAATCCATACAGTAGGCGGGGAAAACATGTGTGTAATGGAATATTTTTCAATAAGTTGCATCATGGCAACCGGGTCTGCTTTATGTAAAATAATATTTGTTGCTCCTATATACAGGAATGGCATGAGGAAGCAATGAAGCTGTGCACAGTGAAAGAGTGGTAATGCATGCAGGCTGATATCGTTTGGTTGATATTCACCTTCAATGATGCAACTGAAATACTGTGACAGTAACGCTCTGTGCGATAGCATAGCGCCCTTTGGCTTTGATTCAGTGCCACTGGTATAAGGAATTTGTGCAATGTCTTCTGGATACACTGTTGTTGCAATATCATACGTCGGCATGCCCTGCAACATTTCATTTAAGTTATCAAAACCTGGTGGTGTTGGGGTGCCTTCAATCGGGATAAAAAGCCAGTTTTCTACAGTGGTGCACTTATGTTTTGCAGGTGCTATCACATTATATAAATTATCTTCAACAATTACCATTTTGGATTTGGAGTGATTTATGATATATGCCATCTCATCGCCATTAAGCATGTAGTTAATGGGTACCTGAATTGCCCCAATCTTTGAAAGACCAACAAAGCTGATTGGATAATAGTGTGAATTAAAAGCTATAATAGCAACACGATCACCTTTTTCTATGCCATACTGTTGCATCAGGTGGCCAAAACGACAACAATCATCTTCAAGTTGTCTGAATGTTAGACTGGTGTCTCTGAATACAATTGCTGTTTTTTCACCAAAACGCAAAGCAGCGCGTCGTACCATGTCAGCTATTGTATCTCTGTAGTAAATGTTAGCCATAAGGATCCTCCATTTATATTATGATAAGATATATGACAAATATGAAATATGCCTTCTGTCGTGCAAGCATAAAATGTTAATAAAATTTAATATAGCCAAAGTATATATGTAATGAACTATCGCTCATAATGAATAGTTTGAAATTATGTACATAAATGCTATGTTATTGGTAATGATGTAATTACTAAGAATTTAGTATTTTATTAATTGATTTTTTTATTGACTTACATTACACTAAATGAAGAAGGTTATTTACACGCCGTGATCTTTCATTAATCTAAAAATTTTATTGGGTAACTAATCTCAAGTTTATTTGGGAAAGGGATTTTTATATTTCAAAATCAAAACAGAAAGGAGAAAGCTTTCATGGCAAAAAAGATTATGAAATCAATGGATGGTAACGAAGCTGCTGCATATGTATCGTATGCGTTTACTGAAGTAGCTGCCATCTATCCCATTACACCATCTTCACCAATGGCTGAACATGTTGATGAATGGGCTGCACATGGAAAGAAAAATATTTTTGGACAGGTTGTTCGTGTTGTTGAAATGCAATCAGAAGCGGGAGCTGCAGCTGCTGTGCATGGATCACTGCAAGCTGGTTCGCTTACCACTACGTATACGGCTTCGCAGGGATTGCTTTTGATGATTCCCAATATGTATAAAATATCTGCTGAATTACTGCCGGGTGTTTTTCATGTCAGTGCGCGCTCAATATCTGCCCAGGCCTTATCCATATTTGGCGATCATCAGGATATAAATGCTTGCCGCCAAACAGGTTTTGCAATGCTTGCAAGCGGTGGAGTGCAGGAAGTTATGGATTTAGCTGCTGTTGCCCATCTTTCAGCAATTAAATCACGTATACCATTTTTGCATTTTTTTGACGGTTTCAGAACCTCGCATGAAATTCAGAAGATTGAAGTGCTGAATTATGAAGATTTAGCTAAGCTCATTGATTATGCAAAGTTAGAAGAATTCAGAAACAATGCATTAAATCCTGAACATCCTGTTACACGAGGTACGGCCCAAAATCCGGATATTTATTTCCAGGCCAGGGAAGTAAGCAATATCTTCTATCAAGCAGTACCTGATATTGTTGAAGAATACATGCAGGAAATAACAAAACTTACTGGCAGGGAATACCATCCCTTTACCTATTATGGTGCACCTGATGCTGAACGTATCATCGTTGCGATGGGATCAGTCACAGAAACAATAGAAGAAACTATAGATTATTTACTGAAACAGGGTGAAAAGGTTGGCCTAGTTACATGTCATCTATACAGACCATTTGCACCAAAGTATTTCTTCAAAGTATTGCCGCAGACGGTAAAGTGTATTGCAGTGCTTGATAGAACCAAAGAACCCGGTTCAATTGGCGAACCGTTATATTTAGATGTTCGTGCAGCTTTTTACGGAACAGCTAATTCACCTGTTATTGTTGGTGGACGCTATGGATTAAGTTCCAAAGATACTACACCTGCACAGATTATTGCAGTATATAATAATCTCAAGCAAAATGAACCAAAGAATGGTTTTACTATTGGGATTGTGGATGATGTAACTTTTACATCATTGCCACTGCCTGATGATACCAGTGTGGTGCCGGAAGGTACCTTTGAGGGTAAATTCTTTGGTGTTGGTTCTGATGGAACTGTTGGTGCAAATAAAAACTCAATTAAGATCATTGGTGACAACACTGACCTTTATGCACAGGCATACTTTGCTTATGATTCAAAGAAATCGGGTGGTGTAACGGTTTCACATCTTAGATTTGGTAAAAAGCCAATACGATCAACGTATTTAGTTAACAATCCTGATTTTGTAGCATGCCATGTCCCTGCATATCTGGATAAATATGATATTTTAAAAGGTTTGAAAAAGGGTGGAACATTTTTGCTCAATTCGTTGTGGGATGAGGAAGAAACCAAGAAGAAGCTCCCGGATTATATTAAACGATATTTAGCCGAAAACAATATTAAATTCTATATCATTAATGCAACGGAAATATCGGAACGGATTGGCCTTCCAGGAAGAACCAATACCATCATGCAGGCAGCCTTTTTCAAGGTAAGTAATGTTATTCCCTATGAAATTGCTGAAAAGGAAATGAAAGATGCCATTGAAAAAACCTATGGTAGAAAAGGTGCTGATGTTGTAAGCAAGAATATGGCTGCAGTTGATGAAGGTGCAAAAAATGTAAAAGAAGTAAAAGTACCTGAAGAGTGGAAAAATATTGAACTTCCCGGAAAGCCAAAGTTTGAAGAATTGCCCGAATTTATCCGTGAGATAGTTGAGCCAATGAACAGGTTAGAGGGCGATAGTTTACCGGTAAGCGCCTTTTTGCCAAGACCTGATGGAACATTCCCACCCGGCACCACGCAGTATGAAAAGCGTGGCATTGCGGTCAATGTTCCCGAATGGCAGCCCGATAATTGTATTCAGTGTAATCAGTGCGCATATGTGTGTCCGCATGCAGTTATACGTCCATTCTTGCTGAATGATGATGAAATGAAAAAAGCCCCTGCTGATATGGCAACACTGGATGCAAAGGGCAAAGGCCTGGAAGGGCTTAAATTCAGAATTCAGATAAGTCCCTTAGATTGTACTGGTTGTGGCAATTGTGCTGAAGAATGTCCTGCAAAAGAAAAAGCATTGGTAATGAAGCCGCTTGAAAGTCAGTTGGATCAGCAGAAATACTGGGATTTCATAGTAAAAAATGTAACGTATAAAGACAATTTAATGAACAAATATACGGTAAAAGGTAGCCAGTTCTGTCAGCCACTGTTTGAGTTTTCAGGTGCATGTGCAGGTTGTGGTGAAACTCCTTACATCAAGCTCATTACACAGCTTTTTGGTGACCGGATGCTTATTGCAAACGCAACTGGCTGCTCATCAATTTATGGTGGCTCTGCCCCTGCTACACCATATTGCATCAATGCGCAGGGACGTGGGCCTGCATGGGCAAGTTCACTATTTGAGGATGCTGGCGAATTTGGTTTTGGAATACATTTGGGCGTTGCTCAGCAGCGCAATAAGATTGCACAGCTTTTAGACCAGCTTGCAAAAACAACAACAAACACACAACTTAAAGAAGCTGCACTTGAATGGATTGCCGGAAAAGATAATGCTGAAAAATCACGAGAAGCAACTAAAAAATTATTACCGCTATTGAAAGGCGATAGTTCTAAAGAAGCAGCTGAAGTGTTGAAATTATCACAATACTTAGAAAAGAAATCTATCTGGGTATTTGGCGGTGATGGGTTTGCCTATGATATTGGGTTTGGTGGTCTGGATCACGTTATTGCATCAGGTGAAGATGTAAATATACTGGTAATGGATACCGAAGTGTATTCCAATACTGGTGGTCAGTCATCAAAAGCAACTCCAATAGCAGCACAGGCCAAATTTGCAGCAGCTGGCAAACGAGTACGGAAAAAAGACTTAGGGCTTATGGCAATAACGTATGGTTATGTGTATGTGGCTCAGGTTGCTATGGGTGCAAGCCAGATGCAGTATATGCGCGCATTAACCGAAGCTGAAAGCTATCCTGGCCCCTCGCTCATTATAGCATATTCACCATGTATTAATCATGGATTGCGTGAAGGTATGGGAAAATCCCAGTTAGAAGCAAAGAAAGCAGTTGAATGCGGGTACTGGACATTGTGGCGCTATAACCCATTGCTTGAAAAAGAAGGTAAAAATCCATTTATACTGGATTCCAAAGAGCCACAGTGGGACAAATTTAACGATTTTCTCATGGGTGAAGTACGCTATTCTGCATTAAAGAAGGAATTCCCTGAAGTTGCTGAACAACTGTTTGCAGCGGCACTGGATAATGCTAAATGGCGGTATAACAATTACAAAAAACTGGCAGCACAGTCATAACATTTGTGAATAAGGGGGTGTTCCAAAAGACACCTCCTTACAATGACTTTTGCCTTCCTGTCATTGCGAGGAACGAAGTGATGAAGCAATCCCATAGTTGCGAGCGCCGTAGGCGCGTGGCAATCTCATCTTCTGCGGCATTGAGATTGCTTCCCTTCGACAAGCTCAGGGCAGGCACTTCGACAAGATAAGTACAGGCGCTACGATCGCAATGAAACTGTACTAGCGTCATTGCGTGCCCCACGGTTTCTTTTGAGACGGCCCATTTTTAATGTCTTTCATCTATTATACTTTCGTATTGATGATCTTGCCTTTATTTTCTTCCTCAAGGGTTTTTGGCACTTCACTCAAGCGTTTGCTTGCTTCTTCAACAGTGTTCTTCCCCATTTCTTTAGTTTTTTGCAATACGCCTTGAGTATTTGTGGATACATCATTAATTTTATTTATCATAAACCCTCCCTTGTTGTATGTACTTATTGTAATTTCTTCTTTGGCAATGGTATAAATCGTCTTCGCCCTTACCACGTTTTCGGTAAAAAATGTATATAGATAACCGCAACCCCCATACAATAACCAGAGTCATAATAATTATTGCTCTGGTATAATAGCCCTTATACAATATAAATGTAAGCACTGATACCAGTATAAAGCCCAATTCCCAAAACACATCGGCAATGCTTGCATCTTTTGTAATAAGGCTTATGATCCATGCAATGAAAAAAAATGCAAGGACTGCTGCACAATTGGTTATTATTATCTGCACTAAGGTTTCAATCATAGTAGCTATCGCCTAAGTTTATGATACTAAAGTATATAGTTGGGGATTATCAAAGTCAAATTAATTATTTTCATGTTTTAAGTTTTTGTGCGATAGCAGCCTGTGTTATTGCCACAATATTGTCAACAGTGAGTTTATCAGGATATACTGGTGGCAGTATATCAATAGTTATTGGTGAGGGTTTGGGGAGTATTTTACCACGTTTGAACGATTGGTATGCACCCTGTATTGCGATTGGCACAACTGGACAATTAAGTTCTTTGCTAAGAATTGCAAATGTTTTTTTAAAGGTTCCAAGCTGCCCGTCAATAGTGCGTGTGCCTTCAGGGAATATGATAATATTTTGTTTATTTTTTAGAATTGCTGCCATTTTCTGAATTGAATCTTTAAGGTTAGTGTCAATATTTACAATTATAGTATTCATTAATTTTGCCAGAGAATCCCCGCGAGATACTTTGATAAAACCTAATTCTCGGGATAAAAAGTAGCTGTGCATTAATGTTTTATTTGGCAGTGATGCAATAAGAAGAATTGAATCAAGAAAACTTTGATGATTTGGGGCAAAGATAACAGGACTTTCAGGTATAGTATCTTTTCCATTAAGTTTTAATTGAAAATATAATTTTACCAGTGGTTTTACTATAAGTTTTAAAAATAGTATTAAGGAAAATCCATGCTTAAAGGTATATGAAGTATCTTTGATAAGTATCTGTAGCCAGTTTTGTGCATGTTCTTCAAATTTTGATTTATGATGGGCAATAAAAGCAGCCAATTCTTCAACGGTTGGATTATTGAGAATATCAGCATTTGATATTTTAATGCCAAACGTTTCTTCAATGTACGTCTGGAAGGAAAGAATTCCTAAAGAATCTATGCCAAGATCCAGTAAAAGATTATGATGGGGTAAAACTTTCTTACGGGTATGAATGGTTAAAAATCTGCTAATGGATTTATATTCAATTGTTTTGGGTTCTTTAATTTCTTCATGTATTTTTGATTTTTTTTCATTTTCCACCAGTTGTTTTACTATGTATCGCTGTAGTTTTCCTAATCGGGTTTTTGGCAGTTCATCTTTGGAGATAGTTATTTTTGTGATGTGTTTATAGCTTGCAACACTTGCATTATAGCGATTGATGGCTTTACGTTTTATGGTTTCAAGGATATTTACAATATTTTCTTTTGTAATCACGCTGTAATCAGGATGAATAACTGCCGTAAGATTTCCCTGGTCTTCAATAACCCCTATTTCTTTTATTAACGGAGATATCCGTAATATGTGTTTTTCAATTTCTTCCGGATTGATATTTTTTCCACTGGGTAATACGATCATATCATCTTTTCTACCAGTTACATACAGGTAACCATCCTTATCAAAATAACCAGTATCTTTGGTATGAAACCACCCATCGGTAATGACTTCATCAGTTGCCTTCTTGTTTTTGTAATAGCCTTTCATTACATTTCTACCCTTAACCAGAATTTCACCATCAACAATTTTTACTTGAGTTCCTTTTACGGGTAAGCCAACAGAACCCAACTTGACTTTTGAAAAGGGGTTAAAGGCAACAAGCGGAGCAGTTTCAGTTAATCCGTATCCTTCAACAAGATTAAATCCTAAGGTTTTTAAGTCATTGGCCACTACAGGGTCTAATTTAGCTCCACCAGTAAGAAATGCATGAATATGCCCGCCAAACGCATTGTGAACTTTTTTAAAAAGAATTTTTGAAAAGGTAAGATTATTAACAACTTTTGCAATTAAAAATAATGTATACGCAACAGGATTCTTCCTTACTGCTGCTATGATGTTTTTATGTAACAGTTCATACAATCGAGGTATTCCTAAAAACATGGTGACGTTACGTTTTTGTAATGCTGCCAGTATTTTATCAAGTACCAGTTCTTTTACCATAACTATAGAGGCATTGAGGTATAGTGGTGCTGTAACACAACCCTGAAGTGGAAAAATATGGTAAAAAGGCAACAACGCAATCATTCTGTCATTTTCGGTTAACATCTTTAAATCGGCTATTGCCTGTATGCTGCATAGCAGGTTGTCATACGTAAGCATAACACCTTTTGGCTTTCCTGTTGTCCCTGATGTGTACATAATGATTGCGGTATCATAATAATTGATTTCAGGGAATTGTAATGATATATCTGGTTTGATTTTACACTGTTCTAATATATATACGCGTGGCTTAAATTTTATAAGCTTTATTGCTTTTTTTACTGTAGGAAGTGTATTAACTGAACAGTACAGTGCCACAGGCCTGCAGTTATTGAGTATATAGGCAAGCTCATTTTCTTTAAGGTTGTAATCACAGGGGACCGCTATCCCTTTTTTAGCCCATATACTGTAGAAAGCATAAATCCATTCAGGGCTATTTTCAGCAAATATGAGGACTCTGTCGCCCTTTTTAATTTTCAAATTATACGCAAAAGATTGTATATTTTGAATAAGCTCGTTATATGAAATTTCTTCATTTTCAATATATATTGCTATTTTATCAGAAGGTTTTGGGAACATTATTTATTCTCCTTCCATATTACGGATTGAAATAGGATTCACATCTACATCACTTACATTGTAAATATGAATATAAAGTACTATCAATTTGTCTGGAATTGTAGATAAATTTTCCGTAATAATTTATAAATAATGCATTTTAATATAAAAAGTTTAAAGAATAAAAGTTGAGAAATTATTATCATTCAAATACAAATACATTTGAGGTTATAACCTATTATTTATTCCTAAAAATAAATTTATGGTACAATATACTAATAAATAAAAATCCTGCTCCTTTTGCTGGGAGGATTTATACGTCATTGTTAAAAGGTAATTTAATTTGAGTAACAATCATTGATTAAATTAATTACAAATTTATAATCAGTTGTCAACTAAAAATAATTGTATATAAACAAAAGGTAATAGTATAGATTTTTTAATTTTTCAAAATAACGCACATATAATTTTTAAAATGTAATAGTAATCCATTCCAAGTAAAAATAAAATATAAGAAAATATTGTTCTGGCCCCGATTTATCAAGCACTTATTTTGCTTAATATATAATAATTCTCCAAAGCGTCGTTAGGCGAAACATAGCCAAGTCTTTCAAGCATCCACTCGTTATTGTACAACTCAATAAATTC
>JBFLZD010000072.1 GCA_040756435.1 Spirochaetota bacterium
GGAGGCGGCGGGGGTGTACAATATTTTTTATTTTGTTCAAATTTCCATATTATATGAATAATTAATGAAAATTATTTATATTTATTATAAAATATATACTATTCATTTCTTTGAATAAAGTTGCAATTTATATGCTTAATAAGGAGGGTGATAATGCCTACCTATGAATATGTATGTACCTCTTGTAATGATAAATTTGAAATATTTCAGTCTATAAAAGATGAACCAGTAAAAACCTGTTCAAAATGTGGGGGAGAAGTTAGGCGTTTAATTGGTTCTGGTGCAGGAATTATCTTTAAAGGCTCAGGTTTTTATGTAACTGATTATAAAAATAATGGCAATGGCAAAACTGCTAAATCAACTTCTACAGAGCCAGCATGTGCAACCTGTGAATCAGGGTCATGCGGAGCAGATTTGGATTAAATAAAAATGAGTGTATATCTACTGCATAATGCAGTGGGTATACACTTATTATATGGTATTATTTTTTCATCATTAGATTTCTTTTCTGTCGATAGAGAGTGTGGAGGTACTTCTCTATTGCGATAATACCTGATGATGGTATAATCTCACCATTTAATTTTTTCCCAACAAGCGAATCACAGAATTCTTTAATTGCATCATACGAGCGAATTACAACAGGTGAAACTAAAATATATTCTATATCGGGTATCAGTAATTTTTGGCTGCGATGTGGATAAAGCACTCTACGGGCATTATATATTGGTATAACAATCTTTAAACCGGTATCTCGTAGTTCTTCAATTATTTCAGTAACTTGCGATTCATTTTCATCGGTTATATCCATAACCTCAGATAATGCAATTATATTTCTGTTTATTGAACTTATAGTATCATAAAGGTTCCTGGCCTGCTTGCTGAGTTGATGTACCGGTGATGAAAAAACCTGTGCTTGTGCAATTGGTTTAATTATTTTTTTTCTTCTAAACACAGAAAGTATAGCTTCAATAATACGTGAAATCAATGATTTCTTTTGTTTAATTTGTTTATTAACTGGTATTTGAGTTGATGTTTCAGTTTCTTTTTTTTGATTTTTATAATTATCAAGAATTTTTTGCAAAATTTCTTTTTGCTCTTGATTTAAAGTAAGTTCATCAACATTGTCATTAATGAATGTCTCTGCAATTTTAATAAGAATAGTATAATTTCTTTTCAGCTTTTCTTTTTCAAGGTAACCAAGCTTTTCAAACTTCTCTTTTTGATAATACATTAATTGATTTAAATCAGAAAGGTAATTTATAAATACAGGACCATCAACATAATACCATTGTTCATTTTCTGAATCATTGTAAGCTACTATTTTTGCAGTTTTCCGATAATTTGATTCACGCCATTTTTCAATCAGTGTTTCATCAATTTCTGGTATTGTGCTTATAATATCATCCTGTAAACATATTTTATGCTCGCGTATCAATGTGACAATATCATTATTAAATGCATCAACTGGATCAAGCAATGAATCTACTTTTAATAAACAGTTTCTAAAAGCCTGCAAATTTTTTACCTCAGCTAAATCAGTTTCTGTCAATAATGAAGCCAAATCATCTAGCAGCACATTAAAAATATAGTCTAATTTAGCATCACGATAATCACTGAAATCATACGATATAATACCAAATTTCTTTAATCTACGCAAAATCATATCAGCATGCTGTGCTATGATGTTTTTAAATGTCTTAAAATTGAGTGTTGATTTAACAGCTTGATAGTTGTCAGCATGAAAACAATAATCCTCGGCTAATTCAATATGATTTTTATCAATTGTGAAATGTTTAAACGTAAATATAGAATTTCCTAACTCTGATTTTATTATTCTGTTAAGATCGTTTTTATTTATTGATTTTTTTATAAGCTTTGAAAGATTAAATAGGCGGTATTGTTTTAAAAGTGTTAGTAAATTTTGTTTAGAAATCTCATCCCGAATTGACTGTAAGCGATTAAATTCTTCATCATGAATATCTACGCAATACTCTTCTTTTTCATTGATATCAAGCTTCTTTGTCTTCTCATCCACAGAAAAAGTGAATGTTATAAGTTTTTTTACATGATCAGGATATGAATTGAGCAACTGTGTAATCAAATAATTTATTTGATTATTTCTGGAGGTTGTAAATGGGATGGGGATATTTCGCGAAGATTGCAAAAATTGCATTGTTGCCATTTCCCGTTTGCCATCAGGGAGCGATAGTTCCTGCATACGAACTATTTCTGCCAGAATATCATATACATATGATTCTTTAGCCAGTAGTCCCTGAATAAAAGGGAAACGCTGTGCTTTATTTTCAATATTCATAGTATACTATAAACATCTGTAATTTTAAACCAGTCATTATTATTTAATGTACCTATGTCTTATTTAAATATAATAAATATAATAAATATAATATATTGAAAATAAGTAAAGTATTTTATTAAGTTAATTTTTCCAGTAAGAAAGAAATAATTGACTCTTGTTTTACGCTCACCTGATCTCCTGAGTGCATGTCTTTTATAGTTGCACAATTATTTGCCAGTTCATCTTCACCACAAATCAATGAAAATTGGGCATTTTCACGATCAGCCCGCTTAAACTGTGTTTTAAAACCTTTTGCCGCAGGGTCAAAATCACACGAAATATTATTCTTTCGTAATTCTTCTGCTATCTGCATAACAACAGGTAGTGCATTGTCGCCAGAATATGCAATGTATACGTCAAGTTTTTCTGTTACAGATAATTGTTCCAGTAACAATTCAATGCGTTCAATTCCTGCAGCAAATCCAACAGCGGGAGTAGGTTTCCCACCAAACAATTCAACTAAATTATTATATCGACCTCCTGCTGCGAAGGCATTTTGACCACCCAATTTTGTAGTAACAAACTCAAATGTTGTTTTTGTGTAATAATCTAAACCTCGTACCAGAAGCGGGTCATGAATATAGTTAATGGAATGTTTTTCAAGTAAATCGCTTGTTTGGCTAAAGTGTTGTTTACACGATTGACATAAAAATTGTGTAATTTTTGGTGCATTCTGTTTTAATGCTATGCATCCTTCAACTTTACAATCCAGTAGTCGCAATGGATTTGTGTGTAACCGTTTTTTACAATCTTCACAAAGATCATCTTCATGTTCGGAATAATACTTAAATAACTCACCTATATAGGGTTTGCGACACTCTGGACATCCAATAGAATTTATTAGCAAAGTATATTCTGTTATTCCCAATCTCAGAGTTATCTCATTCATTAATGATATGACCTCAAAATCATACCATGGGTTGTCACTGCCAAATAGTTCAGCTCCAAACTGATTAAACTGGCGCAGTCTACCTTTTTGAGGTCGTTCAGCTCTGAACATTGGTCCGTAATAAAAAAACTTACATAAAGCCAGTCTGTTATATTCACCGTTTTCTACATAAGCACGTACCATGGAAGCAGTGCCTTCAGGACGTAAGGTCAAACTTCTACCACCACGGTCTTCAAAGGTAAACATCTCTTTAGTTACAATATCTGTACCGTCTCCTATACCACGGGCAAAAACTTCTGTATATTCCATTATTGGTAAAATAACTTCACGGTAATTATATAGCCTGAATACTTCCTTTGCAGTATTAACTATATGATTAAATTTTGGTGTCCTGTCAGGAAGTATATCTTCTACACCTGGTGGCTTTTGAATCATTACAGTTTCCTCCAGAAAAATTAAAAAAGAATTATAGTCGTTTGCGTAAAATTGCCCATTGACGTAAAGGTTTGTCAAATATAATTGTTGCTATGGTATTGGGTTGTGCCATTGGTACTGAGGTACCATCCACTACAATATCGACAACTGTTATCGGGGAATCGTGTATCTGATTATGTACAATAGGATATAGTGCATCGTAACTATCGCCTTTGTATATAGGGTTGAATACTTTAACAAGGTTTTTTTGCTGATCAATACAATATCCCATAAATAATGTTTTTTTGATGTATGGAATACCGTCAAAGCTGCTATTATCAAACTCATTAAAAAGGTCATCAGTATATGGTCTGTGACTAACTAGATCAAGTTCATTTTGCCAAAAATTCTTATATTGGTTACTATCGCCACCATTTAAAAACGTATCAATTGCGTGCCTGTAGATACGCGTTACATTGGCTGTATAGTACAGTGATTTCATTCTGCCTTCTATTTTGAATGCGTTTACACCTGCGTTAATATAATCGGGTATCCTGTTGATTAAACACAAATCTTTTGAGGAAAGAATCTCAGTCCCATGTGCATATTCAATGATATCCAGATGATTGCCTGGCCGCTTTTCTTCAACCAGTGAATATTTCCACCGGCAGGGATGTGAGCAGTTGCCCTGATTGGCATCGCGGCCTGAAAGATAGCGGCTGAGCAAGCACCTGCCTGAATATGAAATGCACAGAGCACCATGGCAAAAAATTTCCAGCTCAATATCGGTATGCTGGCGTATTTGCTTAATTTCTTCAAGTGTGGTTTCTCTTGCTAGCACAATACGTGATATACCTTGCAATGCCCAAAATTTTACTGCTAAGTGGTTTAAGGTTGACATCTGCGTAGAAAGATGCAGAGGAACTTGTATATTTTCTTTCACCAGTAATGCCATTCCTGGATCAGAAATCATGATTGCATCAAATGGAATGTGTTTTATGTGTTGTATGTATTCAGTAACGAAAGGTATATCACACTCATGCAAAAAAGCATTTAGTAAAAATATTGCCTTTACGTTATGTTCGTGGGCATACGCTACCGCCTGTTCTATTTCAGGTATTGAAAAATTTTTTGTGGTTGCTCGTAAGTTAAACTGCTGACCACCAAAATATACCGCATCTGCACCGTAATGCACTGCTGCTTTGAGTTTTTCTAAATTGCCGGCAGGTGCAACCAGCTCAATTTTTTTGTCTGTCTTTAAAGCCATTCCGTATACCTTTTTGATAAAAATCAACAGCTTTGTTATGCTCAGATAGTGTTTTTGAAAAATAGTGCGAACCGTCATTGCGAGCAACAAAAAACAAATACGGTACTTGTGCCGGATTCAAAGCTGCAAGTATTGAACGTTTCCCGGGATTACATATTGGCGTTGGGGGCAATCCCGTATATCTATAGGTATTATATGGAGTATCCGAATCTAAATCATCATACGTAAGCCGTTTACCAAATTTTTTTAATCCATACTGTATGGTAGAATCGCAATCCAATTTCATTTTTAATTGAAGTCTGTTATAAAATACTGCAGCTATTAACGGGCGCTCACTGTTTATTTTTGCCTCTTTTTCAACCAGGGATGCTACAGTCAGTATAGTGTGAAGGTTTGAATATTGTACTTCTATGGATTCTTGAATATCATGGATCACCTTTTTTGTTTGGTTTACCAGGCGCAATATGATATCACGTGGATCAGTATTCTCAGGTATTACGTATGTATCGGGAAATAAATATCCTTCAGCACTTGAGGCACGTATTCCTAACGTTGCTAAAAATGACGGTGACTGAGCCCAATATAAAAAATCACCTTCTGTGCATATATCATTTGCAGCCAATACTCTAGCAATATCATATATGGTGTATCCTTCAGGAATTGTTATTCTCTTAGTTACAAATTTTCCCCTTGTTATTTTTATCAATATTGAAAAGCTGGATTCGCCATCATAGATACGATAGTTACCTGCTTTGACATCAGTAGCATTCAGGATGCGCCCCATGATGTAGAAAAACGAAGCGCTGGTTATAATGTTCCTGGATTTAAGAAAATATGCAACCTGATAAAGATTGGCACCTGGTCGTACAGTAATAGTTTCACCTTGCATGTTTTGCGGAGGGCTGTTAAAAAACCTGAATACGGTTGCCATAAAAATACATACTATAATTAGCGATAGTGCAGTTGCTTTTGTTTTCTTCATTATTTCCCTGATTTGCACCAAAATAAATATTTTGTTGACTTTACAAGCTTAGTTGCTATCTAATAACTTTTGTTTTTACAAATACTATTTTATCAATTAAAAAACTAATGCGCAGAAAAAATATCGCTATACTACTTTTTCTTTTTTGCTGTGTTGTTCTTTACGGACAGGAACCAGTAAAGCTGCAGCAAAAAAATGCTATTTATTATAATAAAAAGGGTTGGGAAAACCTGGAAACGGGCAATGCATTTTCGGCAATTGTTGCGTTTCAAAATGCCCTTGCCCAAAACCCAAAATATAAAGAATCATTATTAGGATTGGGTTACGCATATCTGCACACTGAAGGCTATACTGAATCTGTTAAATTATTTGATGCGGTGCTAAAACTATATCCCAATAATGAACAAGCACTATTAGGTATGGCAAAAGCATATACTGGTTTAGGCCGCTACCGTGAAGCAATGAAAATCTACGATACCTTAAATGAACTATCGTACACCAATAATGAGTCGCGGTATGGAATGGCATACCTGTACTATAAAATGGGTAAAATGCTATGGGCAAAACGCATGCTTAACAGGATTTTGCAAAATGATCCATATTACTACGATGCACTGCTACTGTTTGCTGATATAAAGGCAAAAGACAAACGCTTTGATGAAGCAATTGAACTTGTTAAAAAAGCCATAGATGCACGGGAAACATACCCTGACGCTTTTGTTAAATTAGCGGAGCTACTGTATCTTAAATATTATTATTCTGGCGATAAAGCATATTTAAATCAGGCTGCCAATGAATTGCAAAAAGCATTAATTATAAACAAAACACATCTGCAAGCAAATCGTGATATGGGTTATTTGCTATTTGTTCAGGGGGATTATCAAAATGCAATTACGTATTATGATGCGATAGTTACTCACTATCCAAACATTGTCAGCAATGAAATCCTGTATAATTTAGGCTTAATGTATGAATACAAAGGCGATATAAACCAATCGCTATCATATTACCAGAAAGCTCTATCTAAAGATAACCTTAATAGCCTCATTGCGATGAAGATGCGGCAGTTAAGTTTACTGGAACACATTAAGATAGGGCATCCTATTAGAATACAGAGCAGTAATGATGATTTTACTTCATCACAGGAACTGCGGAAAAAAGGATTTCCCGATTTATCAATGCTGTTTGTGCGTTTATCATTGGCAATGAACCCCAATAATACCACCGCACGTCAGGAGTTAATGCGTATATATGAAACACTGGATTATTATGAGCTTTACTATGATGAAATTAAAAAAATGCATACATTAAACCCCACACAAAAAACACAGGACATGATGAGTATTGCTGTGATGAAGCGAAGGGACAAGCTGTTTTTCCGTTTAGGCTATGATAAAGAAGAATTGTCACGTGATGTTCCACTGGTGCTGGTGCTTAATTTTACACCAGATGTTGCAGTACCTGCATTTGTTGATGCAGGATCTGTTATAGCTAATTCAATCAACTTTGCCATGGGTCAATTTGGTAGATATAGAAATTTTCCTTTAACACAACGACAAGAAATTATTAAAGAATTTCCATCAAACAATTTAGATGATATTTTAAATGTACCCAATGATAAAATTAATTCACATGAACTTCCCCAGATATCATATATAGTATATGGAGAATATACATTGTCGGGCAAATACATAGAAGTTGATGCAAAATTAATGGATGTAAAAACTGGAGTAGTTATTGCCCACTATAACGAATCTGACAATACCAAACACTCTTTGCAAACGATATCTCTGAATATAGCTAAAAATTTATATAGCACCATTCCATACTGGGGCAGAATTCAGTCTTACTCAGATGATATGGTGACAGTTAATTTAGGCAGTATTGATGGTATTGAAAAAGACAGCATTCTTGAAACATTTGTAGATAATGAAGACACCATTGATTCCGAAAAACCTCGAAAAAAAGTCATATTACAGGTCAAAGAAATTGATACAAGGGTACTTTTAGCCAAACCTTTTAACCCCAAAGATATTGACCTTCTTTCAAAAGGACAGGAAGTATATCCTGTTTCAAAACGCCGAGCAAAAAAGATAAAATAAAAACAGTAACACATCATTTTTTCAATATAAACTATATAATTTAGTGTATATAAAATTTATATAATGAAATATACTAATAAATCTTGACATATAAAATGCAATTTATACCATTGTGCACAAATGGGCTTATTCTAATTTTTTTGCATAAAATTTTATAAAAGGGAGTGGGACTATGAAGATAGCTGTCTTAGTTAAGCAGGTTCCAGATATGGAATCCAAATTCAAAATTATTGGCGACAGTAAGATCGACGAATCCCAGATTGCTTTCAAGATGAATGATTTTGATGAATATGCTGTTGAGGCTGCGCTGCAACTGAAAGAGAAATTTGGTGGTGAAGTAATTATCATTTCTGCAGGCCCCGAGCGAGCATCAAAAGAAATTCGTCAGGCATTTGCAATGGGTGGCGACTGGGGTATTCAGATTCAGGATGAGCAGGTTGATGCAGGTGACAATTTTGTGGTAGCATCAGCACTGTGCAAAGCTGTTGAAAGCTTGGGCGGTGTTGACCTGGTATTGACCGGTGTTCAGGCCGAAGATGACCAGGCAGCAGTCACCGGTGTTATGATTGCTGATATGCTTGGCTTGCCACACTGTACAAATGTTGTAAAAATTGAAGTTGGTGGTGATGGCAAATCAATGACCGTTAACCGTGAGCTTGAAGGTGGATTGAACGAAGTACTGGAAATGCCAATGCCTGCAGTTCTTACAATTCAGTCAGGTATTAATCAGCCACGGTATCCAACCCTTCCTGGTATTATGAAAGCTAAGAAGAAAAGACTTGATGTTAAGAAGGCTGCAGATTTAGGAGTAGCTGCTGTTGGTGATGCTGGTTCAAGGACAAAATTTGTTAAGATGTTCTTCCCGGTATCAGACCATAAGGCTGAAATTATTGAAGGTGATCCAAAAACCGCTGCTGCCAAGCTTGTTGAAAAATTACGCAATGAAGCAAAAGTGATATAAGGGGGTACACAATGGCACGTATATTAGTAATAGCAGAACAAAGAAACGGAAAAATAAGCGATGCTACATTAGAACTTTGCAAAGCCGCTAAGGCATTAGCATCTGCAATGGGTGCATCCCCTGCTGCTGCAGTATTCTATAAAGATGACAGTTTGGCAAAGGAAGTTGCTCAGTATATTCCAGAAGTATTTGCAGTAGTAGATCCCAAACTTGAAGTTTATAGTGCTGATACGTATGTTGCTGCTGCTAAGGCAGTGATAGAAGCACAGGATGTAAAGGGTGTGTTAGTACCCCATACCTACGATGGTACTGATTATGCCGCTAAATTGGCATTGAATTTAGGCTGCGGTATAGTTACAAACTGTAACAAATTTGAAGTGCAGGGTGGCGCTGTTGTATTTACACGTAACACCTATAATGGTAAAATACAAGAACAGCGTTCAGTAAAAACTGATAAATTTGTAGCTACTTTTGAAAAAGGTGCATTTGAAAAAGAAGCTGCTGGCGGTGCAGGTTCAGTTACGGCAGTATCAGCTTCTATACCTGAACCACGAAGAAAATTTAAACAGTTTGTTGAAACTATGGCTGGCTCAGTTGACATTTCGCAGGCCAAGATCATAGTATCTGGTGGACGAGGAACAAAGGAAAAGGATAAATATAACGATATCATCGTAAATTTTGCCAAAAAGCTTGGTGGCGAATATGCTGCATCTCGTCCTGTTGTTGATGCTGGCTGGACAGACGCTGCACGTCAGGTAGGTCAGTCGGGAAAAACTGTTACTCCAGATCTTTATATAGCTTGCGGTATTTCAGGTGCTATTCAGCACGTAGCTGGTATGAAAGGTTCCAAGGTAATTGTTGCCATTAACAAGGACCCTGAAGCACCTATTTTTAATATTGCTACCTATGGTATCGTGGGTGATCTTTTTGAAGTAATTCCTGCGATTATGGAACAGCTGTAATTGATAGGAAAATAATATTAAAAAAGGCACGGTTCATTTGCCGTGCCTTTTTTAATTTATATACTCACACCTGTTTATATGCTCATGCCTGTGTTAAAGAAGAATTTTAGAGTTGCTGCAAAACCAAAATCCCTTGAATTATTTAAACCTTTAGCAAACTCATTCTGAAAATATATATTCCCTAAGTTAAATCCAATAAAAAGGCTTGCTGCTGCCTCACCTTCTGTAAAACGCTTCCCTAACGCACTACTTGATTGTGCAGATGCAAATTCCCCACCAATACCTATGATACCGATATTGTTAATATTATAGAACAATCCACCATGCCCACCAAATGTATGTTCTCTATCATTTTTACTATAGGTCAGTTCATATACTGGGTGGATCACAACAATAAAATTTGATAGGTAAAAAAGATTTGGTATAGAAAAATGTGCCATATTTTCATCAATATCTACTCCGGTATGATGCTCTGCAACCAGGTCCATAAAATAATTACCACTGTTTGTACGGATAGTATTAAATACACCTCTGACCGACCATGATTCTGTTGAGTATTTGTTTTCAGCACGGGTAGTTTCTGCCTGAGTTAAGCCAAATTGAACTGAAACTCTTTCGGCTAATCCATAATACATACTGTAATTGGTAAAATATGAGTCCTGATCAGGAGCATCAGTATCATTGAATGAATATTCACCCAATACATCTGCAGCAAAATAACCTGTTGGATACACCATTGATTTATGGTGCAGGAATAAAAATGTATCAAAACATGCATACCCCGGCTGTACCAGAAAACTGGATACTGCCATAATAGCAACTATAATAAAAAACCGCTTAAACATAAAACACCCTCCTATAAAAGTTAGTATTAATTGTATACAAATTATTTATTAATAGCACTATATGTCAATAATATTTTTATATAAATATTATATAGTATGAATTATAATTTAGTAGTATTAAATAGCAATTCTTTTGTTTTTATATGTATGTTAAAATAATGGTCTATAAATAATAATGTATGGAAAAGAAGTTTTTGTATATCTGATGTGTTGTATAAATCAGTTTTAATATTCAAAAATTTTTTAGTCAATATTTCATAAATTAATGGAGCGGCTGCCTTAAACACAAAAGCATTGTTGGGAGCACATTGATTGCAATACGCAGTAAGTTGATATTCAGTCAAATACAGGTCATCAGTAATTTCTTTATGACAAAGTGAACAACGTAAATAATCAGGCATAATACCCGATAGTTTTAAATAATGAATGATGAATGAAAGTGCAAGTAAAGTATATGCATTGATTTTAGGTAATGTTTCAATAGCTCCCTTTAAAAGTTTATATATTGTACTATTAGGGTCATTGTGACCAGTGGTTTTTTCAACAACCTCCAGTAATAAAAAAAGCGTGATCATCGCCTGATAATTATCTCTTATTGATACTGTATCCAGTAAAAGTGAAAATTCCTTTACATGAAACATGGCTTTTTGTTCATTGTAATAATATACAAGGTGCACAACACTACCAGGTTCTATTGCAGCCTGACTGCGCCGTTTTGTTTTTTTGATTCCTTTAAATATAAATGTCCGTTTACCATGGTTTTGTGTATATATAATATCTGCAACGTCTGCTTCCAGAATAGGAATTTTTTTTAATACTATTCCTTCTGATTTAATGATTTCCATTGGATTTTAATTAGTATCAGAATTTTTTTGCGGAGTTAATGTGACAATAATCCTGCCAATGCGAGTACCCTGTATATCTTTTATTTTAAATGTTATATTATTATATTTTATTTGTTCATCCTTGTGAGGAATTTTTCCAAAAAGGTCAAACACAAAGCCACCTATTGTATCAAATTCCTGATCAGGTATAGTGCAACCAGTATGTTCATTAAAATCTGATATTGATAACCGTGAATCAACCTCCCAGGTATTTTTTGAAATTGTCTGTATCTCAGGGATTTCATCCTCGTCAAATTCATCGCGTATTTCACCAACAATTTCTTCAAGGATATCTTCTAGTGTTACAATGCCAGCAACTCCACCATATTCATCAACAACTATCGCTAAATGCAAATTTTGCTTTTGAAACTGAAGCAGCAGTTCATCCAGCGGCATTGTTTCGGGTACAAAATATGGCTTGTGCAAAAGCTTCTTTATAGTAAATTTCATTCGCCTGTCGATAATAAACGGCATAAGATCTTTAACATACAAAATGCCAGTAATATTGTCGATAGTTCCTGAATATACAGGTATCCGTGAATGACCTTCGTCAATAACACGCTTTACCAGTTCTTTTAACTGGATAGAATCCTCAACTGCATTAATATCTACTCGGGGTATCATGACTTCCCGTACATTCTTTGTGGAAAGGCTTAAAATGCCCTGAATCATTTCCTGTTTCTGGATGGCTAACTTATCAACTGGCACTGTTATATTTTTTTTATAGATAAATTTGAAGATTTTTTGTTTCAATAAATATACTATATTATTATTTTTAGTTTTTTTGGGCTTTTGCTCATCCGAAGCCATAGTGAATAGTATTATTTTACCTCCTTTTCTTATAATACAGCATAGTATTATTTTAATTGGCAAATTGTCAATTTGATTTTTTACATTCATTTATTATCAGCCGATAATGGGATTTTTTAATTTCAAAATACACTTGACAATAAACGGTATTTCTTTTTTTTAGACAACAAAAGAGCACTTTACTATTTTTAATTGTTTTACAATTATTTAAAATATTAATAAAAAGGAGTGGCCCTATGGATAGTATGCTTTTTTGGATAGCCCCTGTTGGGTCGATCATTGCTCTTTTATTTGCTTATATCTTCTATAAGATGATGATGAAAGCAGATAAAGGGAATGAAAAAATGATCGAAATTGCACAGGCTGTACGTGAAGGGGCTTTTGCTTATTTAAGGCAACAGTACAAGGTGGTCTCTTTGGTATTCGTGATTCTGGTAATTTTATTGTCTGTTCTTGCGTATTATGGGATCCAGAATCCATTTGTACCATTTGCATTCCTGACTGGTGGTTTCTTCTCCGGTTTATGTGGTTTTCTGGGGATGAATACTGCTACCCATGCATCATCACGAACAGCGCAAGGTGCCAAAGAATCCTTAAACAAAGGATTACAGGTTGCATTCCGTTCGGGTGCAGTTATGGGTTTAGTAGTTGTAGGTTTTGGTCTTCTTGACATTTCTTTATGGTACATTGTTCTCAACTGGGTTTATGATAATAATATCATGGGATTCAGCCAGGCATTAGCTCAAAAAATAGGTATTTTGACTGCAGGGCAGTCATTTGATGCTTCATTGCTTACTAATGAAGCTTTCAAGCATGGTAAACTGGTAGAAATTACGACAACAATGATTACTTTTGGTCTTGGTGCTTCTACTCAGGCACTGTTTGCTCGTGTAGGTGGTGGTATTTATACCAAAGCTGCAGACGTAGGAGCTGACCTGGTTGGTAAAGTAGAAGCAGGAATTCCTGAAGACGACCCTCGCAACCCTGCAACAATTGCTGATAACGTTGGCGACAACGTTGGTGACGTTGCTGGTATGGGTGCTGACCTGTATGAATCATACTGCGGTTCAATACTTTCAACCGCTGCTTTAGGTGCTGCATTGCCACTTGTTGGTATGGAAAACATTAATGCAGTTATTGCTCCTATGATTGTTGCAGGCCTTGGAATTCTTTTCTCTGTTATTGGTATCTTCTTTGTAAGAACCGAAGAAGATGCTTCAATGAAAACTCTGCTCAAGGCTCTTAACCGTGGTGTATGGGGAAGCTCATTCCTTCTGATTATTGCATTAGCTATTTTAGCACATGTGAAGATCATATCATGGGGTGTTTTTGGTTCTTCTATAGCGGGATTAATTGCTGGTTTAATTATTGGTAAATCAACTGAATACTATACCGCAGATGACTATTCACCAACTCAGGGAATAGCAAAGCAGCATACAATGGGTCCTGCAACAGGAATACTTGATGGTATTTCAACCGGTATGCTTTCTGCTGGTATCCCTGTTCTTACCATTGTTTTGGGTATCTTAGCTGCATTTGGCCTTGCTGGTGGATTTGGTTCAGAACCTGAAGCAGTATCCAAAGGATTATATGGTATTGCATTTGCTGCCGTTGGTATGCTTTCAACCCTTGGAATTACACTTGCAACAGACGCCTATGGTCCAATTGCTGACAATGCAGGTGGTAATGCAGAAATGAGCGGTTTGGGCAAAGAAGTAAGAACCAAAACCGATGCTTTAGATATGTTAGGAAATACTACTGCTGCTATTGGTAAAGGTTTTGCTATTGGTTCTGCTGCTCTTACTGCAATGGCTCTTATTGCAGCTTACATTGAAGAAGTTAAAATGTGGGTAAGTAAATATGCTGCACGAAGTGCCGAAGGTTTCTTCCAGGTAGGATCTGTTAAATTTTATAATTTTATGCCAGAAAACATCACAGCAGATTTAAACAATGTTTTGATTAAACATGCAACAATTGCTGATTTTGTACGTGCATATGATATAACACTGCTTAACCCAATGGTTCTGTGTGGCTTGTTCCTTGGAGCAATGATGGCATTTGTTATCTCAGCTCTGACTATTAAAGCAGTTGGGAGGGCTGCAGGTGCTATGGTTGAAGAAGTTCGTCGTCAGTTCAAAGAATTCCCTGGTATTTTGAAGGGAACACAGAAGCCAGATTACGCACGGTGCGTTATGATCTCAACTGCTGGTGCACAGAAGAAGATGATTCTTCCATCAATGCTGGCTTTAATTGTTCCTATAGCTGCTGGTTTACTGCTGGGAGTTGCCGGTACAACCGGTGTTCTGGCCGGGGCTCTTGCTGCAGGCTTCTCACTGGCATGTATGCTTAACAATGCTGGTGGTGCTTGGGACAATGCCAAGAAATTTATTGAAAAGGGTAACTATGGTGGAAAAGGTTCTGATGCACATAAAGCTGGTGTTATTGGTGACACTGTTGGTGACCCATTCAA
>JBFLZD010000073.1 GCA_040756435.1 Spirochaetota bacterium
AGATATTTAGCGATAGCTTATGCATATTACTCTTTGCAAAAAATTGACGGCATACGGTTATCTACTCGTCCTGATTACATAAACGACGAAATCCTTTCACTACTTAAAAAATATGCTGTCACAACAATTGAGCTTGGTGCTCAATCCATGCATGATGATGTACTCCAACAAGCACAACGTGGTCATACAGTACAGGACATACTCAATGCTTCAAAGCTCATTAAAGACTATGGGTTTAACCTTATAATTCAGCTTATGCCCGGACTTCCTGGTGATTCTTTTGATAAATCAATTGAAACAGCACAGAAAGCCATTATAGTACAACCCAATGGCGTTCGTATTTACCCAACTGTTGTCATAAAAGATACCCAATTAGAAACATTATACAAAGAAGGAAAATATGCACCTTTATCATTAGATGAAGCTATTGATTTGTGTGCTCATATGTATGGCTTATTTACAATAAACAATATTCCAGTGATCAGAATGGGTTTACATCCGTTTGATGATACAGTAGCTGATACCATCCTTGCCGGGCCCTATCATCCTTCGTTTGGCTACTTAGTCAAATCCCGATACTACCGCAATAAGCTGCAACACCTTATAAAAAACTTTCTGGGACATAACAATACACAAACACTAACTATTGAATTGCCAGGAAACACTATTGCAGAATATTATGGCCCCCATAAAGAAAATCTTGCTTTTTTACGTAATGAATTTGATACTATTACTTTGCAATTTTGTATTACAGATATTCATGAACCAGTAGTATATAGTTAAATTTAAATGGAGTTGCAGAATCACGTCCAGTATGACTTTACGTATAGTCATTCCGGGCTTGACCCGGAATCCATGAATTGACTGTCAAATTGTGAATTTTATAAATTGCAGAGTACTACCTTTTATTGAGATGCTGAATCAAGTTCAGCATGACTTTAGTGGTTATTATTTTGGACATGACAATGCTATTTGTCATTCCAGGTATGACTTTACCTATTGTCATTCCGGGTTTGACTTTACGTATTGTCATTCCGGGCTTGACCCGGAATCCATTAATTGACTGTCAAATTGTAAATTTTATGAATTGCAGAGTACTACCTTTTATTGAGATGCTGAATCACGTTCAGCATGACTTTAGTGGTTATTATTTTGGACATGACATTGCTATTTGTCATTTTGGGTATGACTTTACCTATTGTCATTCCGGGTTTGACTTTACGTATTGTCATTCCGGGCTTGACTTTACGTATTGTCATTCCGGGCTTGACCCGGAATCCATGAATTGACTGTTAAATTGTGAATTTTATGAATTGCAAAGTACTACCTTTTATTGAGATGCTGAATCAAGTTCAGCATGACTTTAGTGGTTGTCATTCCGGACATGAATTTGTTGCTTGTCATTCAAGGTTTGAATTTACTTATAGTCATTCCGGGCTTGACCCGTAATCCATTAATTAACTGTAAAATTGTGAATTTTATGAATTGCAGAGTACTACCTTTTATGAAGATGCTGAATCACGTTCAGCATGACTTTACTGTTTGTCATTTTGGGCATGAATCAATATGCCAGTAACCAGCAAAAACTCTACAGAATTATTTTTCACAGGAGAAAAAACATGCACCATCATCAAAAAGTACTATTCATAGACCTTTCAACCGGCTACTATCGCTTAGCACGATATCCCATTGGCGATTTTTTTGGTCCAATTGATTTAGGTTTGCACATTGCACAGCGCTACTATACCACCAACATTGGTGTGGGGGTGCTTGCTGGCTCAATCTTCCCTGGTTCAAACCGATTATTTATAAACGGCTACTCACCCTGCTGGAATAGCTTTTTCATTTCATCTATGGGCGGTGCAGGATTAGTGTTTGATAACTTAGGTATCAACATGATTGCTCTTTCCAAAAAAGCCCCTACACCTTCGGTGCTGTATCTTAACCGTATTCATGGTGAAGAAATTGAAATTGAAATAAAACCCATTGATGTATTCAAAATATGGGAAAGTGGACACGGTGGTGTGTATTCCCTGATGCATGAAGTTTTATCAATGTTTGCTGATAAATATGTAACTGATCCACGCGTCATTGCCACAGGTCCTGCTTCATATGCAACAGATTTTGGAGCATTGTGTTCAGCACCTGTGAAGGATGGAACACTTACCTGGGTTGATACCTGGGCAGGACGTGGTGGATTTGGTTCAAAGCTTTTGCGTGAGCACGGCATTGCTGCTATCATATACGGTGGCACATATATAGATGAAGACTTCAGAGACCGTAAAGTTGCCGATGAATGGTTTATTGATAAATACAGCAAAAAGCTTGCAGCCAAAGACTTAGAGGCAACCACCAAATATCGCTTTGACCCGCAATTTAACACCGGTGGTACCTTTGGTGTTAATTTTGCTACCATTGGCGGAAGGATCCTTGCATTTAACTATCGCTCAATTTACATGACCGAAGAAGAAAGGCTATCTATTCATCAAAAGCTTGTTGTTGATCATTACCTGAAACAATTTAATGAAGAAACGATAGCCACCAAAAGCATGAAAACCTGCGGCGAGCCATGTGCTGCTGTTTGTAAAAAGATGCGCGACATCTATAAAAAAGATTATGAACCGTACCAGGCAATGGGTCCCCTGTGCGGCGTGTTTGATCAAAGGTCAGCTGAGATGCTTGTCCACAAAGCTGATATGTATGGGTTTGATTCAATCTCGGTTGGTGGCGTGCTTGCATGGCTTATGGAATGCCTTGATAAAAAACTTATAAAACCCCAGGAAGCGGGTGTTACGCACCTTCCTGTTTTTTCGCATGTTAACTTCAGTGCCGAAACTGATTCAAAACACAACGCTGAAATTGCAAGCAAACTACTTGATGCTATCATACATAAAGAAGGAATTCTTGATTTTACTGAAGGAGCGCGCAAATTTGCTCGCAAATTAGCTCGTGAAAAAAGTAAAGATATCATCGATTGTTTTGTATATAACGCCAACGCGCGCAAGGGCTGGATTGTTCCCAACCAGTATTGGGTTCCCGGGGTACTATCGCCCATGCCTATTATGGGTAAGTATTATATGTATTATGGCAATGACTTTTTGCCGCCACGTGAGTTGGGACGTAAAAACGCGCACCGCATGATTAAAGAGCTTATGCTTGATAACACCGGTTTTTGCCGTTTCCACCGGCTGTGGGCTGAGGACATGATTCCTGAAATCATGAATTCACTGTATGGGATGCACCAACAATTTTTGAAAAGCCTTGACATGACTGCAAGTCGCATTAACAGCCGCAATGTGTCAATTTACTGGGAATCACAACGAAATATTGATTTTGTTGCAACATATTTAAAACGCATGCATCAGGTTGAAAAAGTCAACGACAAAGAATTGTTGCACTGGATATCGCAATTTGAACAAAACCCACAGGAAGCCGCATACAATTACTGGTTTGAAATTTTAAAAGGCGTGCATGAATCATTACGTGAATTTTAATGGGCAATAGCTACCATGGAAGATAATCTAAGCTTACGATACATCTGTGAGGAATACAATCTCAGGATATATGCTGCAGTGACAAAAAATGTATTGCAGGAGATGATCAGCATTCACAACACAACACCACATGCAACCATAGCGTTTGGGCGCACACTGAACGCTGCCCTGCTGCTTGCTGCTTCTTCAATTAAACCACATTCAAACAATACGTTGAGCATCAATATTAGCTGCAGTGGTCCAATAAAAGAGATAGTGGTACAGGTTGATGGCAAAGGTAATGTACGCGGATATGTTGGCAATCCCACTGTTGACGTTGAACTGCAATCAGACAAATTGAATATATCAAAAGCTTTGGGCGCAGGCATCATTACAGTAATACGGGATTTAGGTTTACGGGAGCCGTATAAAAGTGTTTCGCCCATCATTTATGGTGACATTGCAAAAGATATTGCTTACTACTTACTGGAATCTGAGCAAATACCTTCGGCACTGATACTTGCAGTCAATTGCAATAAAGAAGGGGCTATTACTCGTTCAGGGGGGATTTTAATACAAACATTTCCCAATACCCCATCGCATGTTATAGAATTAATTGAAAGCAAGCTACAAAATGGCTTTTCACTTGATAAAAAGCTTGAAGAGGAACAATCAATTAAGGCCATTATTGAAAAGCTTATTGGCAAAGAAATCAAAGAGCTTGGCAAAACTCATTTACAACACAGGTGCAGGTGCACTAAAGAACTACTGGCAACAATACTTGAATCGGTAGAAAATCATGAACTGGAAGATATGATACAAAAAGATCATGGTGCACATATAACCTGTGTGTTTTGCAAAAAAGAATATATATTTACTGAAGAAGAATTGCAGAATATTATGTTAAAAAAAGCTAAAATACATTAAGAAAGCCTTAGATATAGTTTTTTTATATAAAGACTTGTGTAAAGCTCCGACAGTATTTTGCTATTCCATCCGGATACTGTAATCCTTCAAGTACTACTCTTACCTTGTCTTCTGGACTGTAGCTGTTTTTTTACTTTTCCCATGATTTTCTCCTGTTTTTTATTATTTATTATTTACTACAGGATTTTACTCTTTATATTTTTCCCATAAAAATTCTCTTTTTCCTGTGAACCGTTAGACATCCAATTGTCTTACATTCTTTTCAAGCATATTTTTGTACTGGTCCATAATTTTTTCAAAATCTGTTTCATTGCACAACTCTAATAGCTGTAACCCATCTTCTTCATCATACCCGTAGATATTGCCCAAAGAGTATTCAATATCCTTAAGCTTCCCGTGCGGATAATATGTTATTCTGGCTTCATTAGTTTCATAACCATAATCTACAAAAATGTCGCCTTTGTATAATACACACGCTGGCAAAAACGACCCATTCATAAACCCAAACAATACCTTTGTTGGTTCGTCACCTATAACGACGTGTATGTTGTTGTATATGAATCCTATTGTCGTATAAAGCGTACCAAATTCATCTATCCGAGTCACATACACATTGTCAATATCTAACGTAGCAGCTATATTGTACTTCTGCCCTTCAACATAGACGCTGTTCCCTGCTATAAGTACCAGCGTATTGCGATAATATTTGGCACATTGTATCAGTAGATTATAGCCTACCCAATGCAATACATCCCGCTGCATATCACAATAGTACAATCCATGCTTGCATGCGATTACACCGAACCGTTCACAGGATACTGATGTTGTTACTGATACTGCACCATCAACATCTATCGGATCTCTTCCATTAACAATAGCTGTGTTGTCCCTGAATAGTACGATATATTGCCCATTGCTTTTAGCAAAATCCTTAACATTATCAAACACTACCTGTGGCTTGATATTCACGTCATTTGGTACAACATAAACTTTGTCATATAACTTCATAAAATCATACCGTATTGTCTTAAGCCAGTCTTTCGGGACTGTCCCATAAACTTGTTCATACTCACGGCGGATTAACCCTTGAGCCCAATCATGTAAATCAATACCGCCTTGTTTCTTTGTAAGTTTCATAATCCCTCCTTTTTAATACCTACCTCTTTAACTTCTATATTAGGATGTGTCTTTGTATACTATTCATCGTTATCCTCACTTTGTTCCCGTATTGTATCATAACTTATGTATACTTCTCTATTAACTTTTAACTTGTCACACACGTACATTACTCTCTGTATAACTTCTTTCCGTGTTTGTATAATTCTATATGCCATCACAATAGTTGCTATTATTATTGCTGGTATATAAATAAACATATTCGTTGTAAAGTAAAACGTCAGTACTATTATCAATGTTACCAAAAATTCAAAGAATGTCTCATAACTCTCATTGCCATATATCATAGTATCTCTCCGAATTGAGGTAAAATAAATTCCTTTAAAATTACTCTATTGTTTGATTAAACTATATTTTCATAAATACAATATATACAGCACTGATAATTTTTTTTAAAGATCACGTCCGCATATAGGACATTTACATCTATGCCCATTGACTATAGCGTCCACTACTCTTTTGCAATAATAACAAAACATTTTCATATCTTCCCTCCTTGCTTTTTTGTAATAATATAAATCCCCACAGTGACATATACTGTCCCTGTTACAATTTTTTTAACTGCACAAGACAATGCCTTTTTTTGAATTCTCTACTTACCCATTTATGATTGGCGATAGTTTCTATCAATTTACCTCATGCTCTTTTTATCATTATACTATGCACACGTGACAATTGTTATCTAAATGTACTTTTTTTTACTTTACATTACATGGGGTTAATTTGACGGTTACAAAGAAACAGGGGATGAAAATCTACAATAGTAGAAATTTTCAAATACTATTAGACATCGGTTGTATTTCATCCCACAACTCATCTACAATAGTAGAAATTTTCAAATACTATTGGACTATAAATTGTTTCCTGAAAGTGTATAGGAATCTACAATAGTAGAAATTTTCAAATACTATTAGACAGTAAGAGCAATATCCGACGAATGGTAATCTACAATAGTAGAAATTTTCAAATACTATTAGACTTCGATAGTCCTTATCAATGAGTTTTTATCTACAATAGTAGAAATTTTCAAATACTATTAGACCATGAAGAAATAGCAACCATTATCGGATCTACAATAGTAGAAATTTTCAAATACTATTAGACCATCGTGTCAATACATCGTGTTGGTAGGATCTACAATAGTAGAAATTTTCAAATACTATTAGACTTTTGGTAGATTATGACGAAGACCAGCATCTACAATAGTAGAAATTTTCAAATACTATTAGACCATATTTTTCCATTTAACTAAATCATTAATCTACAATAGTAGAAATTTTCAAATACTATTAGACCGTAAGAATTTTATATAGGGATGTAGCTATCTACAATAGTAGAAATTTTCAAATACTATTAGACATTATGTTCAAATACCCCAGACTAATATCTACAATAGTAGAAATTTTCAAATACTATTAGACTCATTAATGACTATCTTTCTGTGTATAAATCTACAATAGTAGAAATTTTCAAATACTATTAGACTCCAGGGTGCCCAGCGAGAAGTTCAACTATCTACAATAGTAGAAATTTTCAAATACTATTAGACTTTGAAATGTATAATAAGTTAAAAGAATCTACAATAGTAGAAATTTTCAAATACTATTAGACACTCGCGACAACATCGTCATTAGCATATCTACAATAGTAGAAATTTTCAAATACTATTAGACCCTGGAACCAGCACGAGCATTTCTTTCATCTACAATAGTAGAAATTTTCAAATACTATTAGACTTTATCAATAACATATAACAATGAATAATCTACAATAGTAGAAATTTTCAAATACTATTAGACTGTTAGAGCTTATCAACCAAAATCATAATCTACAATAGTAGAAATTTTCAAATACTATTAGACTTCGGCTGTACCTTCATAACTCACCAGATCTACAATAGTAGAAATTTTCAAATACTATTAGACCGTTATGGATGGCAATGATACCGAAAAATCTACAATAGTAGAAATTTTCAAATACTATTAGACTCCTTTTAGTATATATCCATATATATATCTACAATAGTAGAAATTTTCAAATACTATTAGACGATATGCACCTGGCATAGGTGTCAGATCTACAATAGTAGAAATTTTCAAATACTATTAGACCGTCAAACAGTATTCAATGGGAGAATATCTACAATAGTAGAAATTTTCAAATACTATTAGACTAATAGCACTACTCGCAACTTCACTTGATCTACAATAGTAGAAATTTTCAAATACTATTAGACCTGTATTACAATACGATAACTGATATAAATCTACAATAGTAGAAATTTTCAAATACTATTAGACTGATTGTATATCTGCAAGACAGAAAGAATCTACAATAGTAGAAATTTTCAAATACTATTAGACCATATTCAACTGGCAATAATCGATATTTATCTACAATAGTAGAAATTTTCAAATACTATTAGACACGTCGCGCTGCGCAATTTGTTGTATAGATCTACAATAGTAGAAATTTTCAAATACTATTAGACCCGTGCTCTACCAACTATAACCGCAATATCTACAATAGTAGAAATTTTCAAATACTATTAGACCCCATATACAAGCCGTCCTGGAGGCGGGATCTACAATAGTAGAAATTTTCAAATACTATTAGACCCTTATAGTATAAGGGATATTATACTCGTATCTACAATAGTAGAAATTTTCAAATACTATTAGACAGGTCTTGGCCGATTTTGTCAAGTTTTTCCCCACTTTTGCTAAATTTTTGCCTTTATTTGATAGATTTTCGCATAAAAATGAGCTATTATCCCCATTTCGAAATGCTATATGGTGTTTTTTTTACATTAAGACAGAGGTTTGCAATTTATACTATCAGTATGTCATTTTCAACATTTTTTGCATATCCATATCTAGTAATTCTACATTTTTCACTTAAGTGGAATATTAAGATACTATCTGTTTGACCAAACTTTTTTTCAAAATATTGCTTTATCTCTGTTTCTATATTATTAAGTACACGCTCGCTATTTTTTATTTCAAAAACTGAATATTGAATCCTTTCTCCATATTTCTCAAGAAATTTTGAAAATCTTGTCCTTAATTTAGTATTGCTTATATCATAAGATATCAATAACATATCTTATTCCTTAATGATAAATTCAGGATATTGTGTTATTGGCTTCTCACGCATGAAAGCTCTATAATATTTTTGGATGTATAAAAACATATCTTTTTTATATTTCATTATTTCCTCTAAAATCCAGCTTGTGTATTGCCTATTTTTATCAATATTTAATAAATATCGACCATGGTAGTTTGTAAAATCTTTAGGTTTTATTTGTCCCAGATTATATGCATTTTTAACTTTTTTATCAATAATACACCTGAAAGGTTCTACCACATCACAAACAAGCGACTTACGTTGATAAAAATTCCTATGATACACTCCCCTATAAACATCAAATCCATAAAGATTCAACATTGCTTCTATAATATTAAATAAATATGTATATCCAATATCAAGTATTGTATTGGTTGTATCAATTTTTGTCCTTGGTTTACGCCCATACCACGGCACATCCTTAAACCATATAGTAAAAAATAGTTTTGTTGTAATGCCCTCTATTCCCAATATCTTTTTTAAATCCAGATCATTGAAATTTTGATTTAGATATCCTTCTATTTCTTTTATGGTTTTTTTCTCTTCTTCTGTTTTACATCGTATTCCTGTTAATAAACTTATTTGATTTTTAATTTTATTGGTTACTAAATGCCATGCAATATCTAAAGCTTCATAATTATATTGTTTTTGGCGTAATAAAAAATTACCTTCGGCACTTGCATTCCATACTCCAACTATTTTAAAACTATACGAAAATAGGTAAATTGAAAATCCAAATTTTTTACTTCGTTGTAAAATACCCGATGTAATAGTTGTGTTTCCTACGATCCACAAGGAAAATACTCGATAGCAAGAATGTTGAAGAACTATTTTTCCTTCTTTATCCTTCACCAATACATTATCATTTTTAAATGAAATAGCCTGCCCTTCAGTAGTAAAACATATTACAATGCTTTTTTCCATAAAATCAGGTAAACTTAACATATTTCATAATCACACAAATGAGAATATATACACTGCTTACACTTTTCTACATTTGGTTTAAATTCAGAGTTGTTCAAATCAAACAAATTTATATCATCAATTACCTTTTCAAATTTTTTAAACATTGATTCATCATCTTCAGGCAATGCAATTGGATAGCTTTTATTATGTGTTTTATCATAAATTTCTATTTGTTTAACTACGTATCCCATTTCCCTTAAAGCAAATGTTTGTGCGTATACCTGAAACACATAACCATCATATATTTTTACTATTTTATTTTTTCTTTCAATAAGTTTTCCACTTTTAATATCAAATATATCTATTTTGCCCAATATATTATATTTTTCACAATATACTTCAAAACCCATTAATATTTCTTTACGCGTTGAATAATGTTTATTATCTATAGATTCATGCGCACTTTTACCTTTTATTTGAACTTCGGTATGATACATATCCTGTCCAACGTTACCATGTACAAGATGAAAATATATGGAACGTGGACAGAATATGAAATCATTTAACATAGAAATTGGAATATAGCTTTCCATTTCTTAACTGGATAATCTTTTATTCATTATTAAAAAGTTAATCCAATCATCTTTTGATATAGATAGATTTAGCTTTTCTTGCATTTTAGCTCTTTGGACTATCATCAAACCTTTTAGTGCAATATTATAAGCACCATTGGCATCGGCATCAATGGGTAAAGTATTATCATTATCTAATGTACAGAAAAATTTACCCGTAGCATTTTTTACAGGTGACAATATAAAATCTTTTTCTTCGCTTCCTTTCTTACCATTATTATAACGTAAAGACACCAATATCTTTAGCAAATCACCCAATTCTTTAAAAAACTTTGATTCTTCTATATTCAGAATTTCACTTTTTATATCTGTTGATTTTTCATAATCTATACCTTTACTGCTAAATAGTTTCTTTAATTCCTCATTTACATTAACCTTACGAAAATTAACATTATTATTTTTCCTTTCAACTTTATAACGATCATGATGAGTAGAACAAATAATCCATTGTAATTCTTTGAATTTTGCAGTAACATTCTTTGTTGATTTTCTTATTGATTGGTTCCATAGTTCAAAATTGATCATTTTGCAGTGAAATTCAAAATAATCTTCGTTCTTATTATAAACTATTTTGTCAAACTTAGCAAAGGTTTCCTTAGCTTTGGCTAAATTTGAAACATCAATATTCAAAAAATTATAAAATCCTGTTGTTGGGTCTATTTTACTGGTGTATTGTGCAGGAACATAAAAAATCATTCCACATTGCTTACCTAATCTTTCAAAAGAATTAAATGGTGCAGATAGTTGATATGCCCTTAAACTACCGCCCGGGTCATCAAAATTTTTATCCTTAAACACAAGATAATTTAATTTATCAATCAGCATCTTTTCAAATTTTTGATACACCTGTTTTTCAACCTTAAACCTTCCACGTTTAAATCCAAAATTAAGGTCTTCCATTACTAAGATAGCATTATACTCTACCATCAACTTCACAATTTTATGTATTACCTGTGACAGATAGCCTTCTTTGAGTTCTTTTATATTCTCAATAACATCCCAATTACGTCTTGCTTCATCAAGTTTTTTTTCTTTCTCATCTAATTTTTGATGAAAATCTATTAACTCTATTCCTTTATTAGGTTTTTTAACATCAATGACATTAAGTGACTGTTGCAATTTTATATTCCCATTTAAATCTATAAGCGATAAATATAAAAGATTTCTTTCACCTCTATCAATTCCAATTATATGTATTTTTTCTTTTGTTGATGCAAGGTACTCTCTAACCATAGCATTGACATCGGTCTTGCTTTTTGCTTTAAAATTTAATGTAATAGGGACATGGAATAAAAATTTATCTTCTGCATATCGCTTATCCTTTATTATGGGATAATTAAATTTCCCCTTTAATTCTTCATAATGATGCCCTTTCTTTTTTATTTCTTCAGTATATTCAATAGATTTCTTTCTATAAAAGACCTCTGCTTCGCCATTTAACTTATAAACCACATTATTTAAATTACCTTCGCTAAAAATATTTTTAAAGTAAGTAGTATGAAGATTTGGATTACCTTTAGTATATTCAGAAAAGTCTTTACTGTAAATTTGAAAAAGATATAGCTTACCATTTTCTATTAACTGATTTATATAGCTTGTGCTAATCTTATTAAAAAATATTTTATATCCCTGTTTTTCAACATCATTATAAAATTGACTGATATCGTCATAATCATTTGTATTTTTAAATTTAAATTCAAAAACACTCCAGTCCTCATTCTTTGAAATTGCTTGTTTATAAAAATCAATTAATTTATGTAAGCTTTTCTTATTAAAGGATTCGCCTTTTTTAAATTCTCCTTTCTTATATAAATCTAAAACATCTTTTGATGGTTTATAATACTCCAAACCTTTTGTTGAAAAGAATACTTTGGGAAGCATTTTATTTGGCCCGGGAAGTAATTTATAGACCATTTTTTCATAATAATCAGTTACAGGTTCATCATTATATGCTTCAAATATTGTATTGTCATCTTTATTCATTATGCCTAAATAATATTTGTTATCTTTTCTCAAAATAATACCTAAATTTGATTTTTCTTTATTTAAATCCCATCCATCAAGTAAGGTAGGACTATTAAATGTTAAAGCAAACTTTTCTTCTGAAAAGGGTTTTCTTGTCATATAATTTCGAACTTTATTATATAATAAATTTAAGGCACGCAATGTTTCATAATAATTTGATAATTTATTATAAAAATCATAATTCATATTATCCAGATCAGCATCCACATATAAAAGCTTTATATTATTTTGTAATAACTTGAGGGAATCCAAAAACTCTTTTATGATAGCAACCTTTTGTTTATCTTGATGTAAGTCATTTCTGTCTTTACGGTCTTCATGCAATATAGGTTCTGCCTTTTTATATCTTTCTTCAATAAGGTTAAATAAATTTTTTATAGTGTTATCTTCTTCATCTTTAACATTCATTTCTTTAAAATAAACTAAAAAAGCCTTTTCATCAATATCCTTATACTCATCTGTAGATTGTTTATAATAGACAATGGCATCTTTAATTTCTTTCCATGAATAATAATCTTTTTTATTATTCATTTCATTAATTGAATTATAATAGTTAAGCAAAGCATCTCGTATTAAATTCCATTGCCCATAAACATCGTTTGATATAGTTGCAATATTTTTATTATCAAAATATATTTCTTCCAGTTTGCTATCGTTTAATTTATCTAAATTTTGTAGTAAACTTTTGATTTTTGATAATAAATTATACTTTTGACCACTTATTGAATCCTTTGCCTCTATAATATATTTTTTCCAAAATTCTAAAATAGATTGTAAAACCTCATTATCTTTTTCAAAAGCAGTTATGATAAATGAAGCTGTATTTTCTTCGCTTAAAATTTGCTTATAAAGTGGCTTTAAGAATGGTAATTTTTTGTCTTTACTGCGTTGATTAAAAAGATTTATATACTCATTTAATCCCTGCACTTTGGTGCCATCAGCTTTTGTTTTTCCTCCAATTATTGTATTATACTTTGTTATTCCATTCTGAGTTAAGATATTTTGAAAATATTCAATAGTAAAAATATCTTTTAATTTATTGTTATCTAATTCTTCTTTTAGTTCTTTTTCAATGGTTTGAATATCAGGTTTATCTATTTCATTAATAACTTTTTCAAAACGAATAATATTTGTTATAAATATAGGTAAATTTTCATTGATTAATCTATAAGCTATAGCTGTTGATTCTTTTTCTTCGGAATACATATTTTTTCTGTTTTCTTGAAAACCCTTAAAATGGGTTGTAAATCCTTTAAAAGCTTTAAGAGCTTCCATTTCTTCTTGATTTTGAACCAATGAAAGAAAATCTTTATCGTCAAAAAGTTCTTTGTTAAACAATATTGTATAACGATCTTTTATTTTTTGGGAATTATTATGTTTTGTCTTTCCCTGTAATACATCAACTACGATTCTTCTTAATTTTTTTTCTATTTCATTGAATTCATTTTTATCTTCAACATCTTTATTATTCTTAAAATAAATTTCTTTATATTTTTTCAATAATGAAATGTTTTCTTTAAGGTCAGCTAAACTCAGTGCTTCATCTATGTGTTTTCTGTGAAAGCGATCAATAATCTTTTTAACTATTTCATATTTATCTGCCAGATCTTCATCATGTTCTAAAATTTCTGCAATTTTAATATTCTCCAATGTTTTCCCTACAGGCTTTAATTCAAATCGAAGCGTTTTTTGTAATGAAAATAAATTAGTAAAATCATTGTAATTTATAGCCATTTGATTCCTCCTTAAAATTTATTATTATAATTAATAATTTTTTCATATACCATATAAATTGTGCATTTAATAACTTTACACAAAATATTTACATATTTTCAATATAAATCCCCACAGTGACATATACTGTCCCTGTTATTATTTTTTTGTGCAATAGCGCCTGTACGCTTCCTCAATAGCGGTAATCCACTGGGCGCGTATATCCGGTGGGCTTACAACTTCTGCGTATTTTCCATATCGCAATATCTTCCCTAAAAGCTCCTGTGGATGGTGCACTGGCAAAGTTAATTCTATATAGGTGCCATATTCATTATGTTTGCCTTCATGTACTATCTGGTCTTTATGCCATATCTGTTTTTTTACAATATTGTGCACCGGTTCATAAAAACGTATGCATACTTTTAAACCTGTTTTCCCTTTATAGATACCATAATTAGAGCTGATATATTCTTGTA
>JBFLZD010000074.1 GCA_040756435.1 Spirochaetota bacterium
GTGGGCATAGTCGTATATGCGGTAGAAATGATGAGTTATTTGCAATACTGTAAAAAGCCATATTAAAGTTATCAATTTTTTTATGATGGAAAAACTGCAATGTTTTACGTATATATGTAATCACTGAATCAAGTTTTCCTGTTAATGTAGGTAATGGTGTAAATTCATGGAGTATGCCAAGTATGTCAAACTGACCCCTTGGAGCAAACGCTACTAGCCAGGTACTATCGCCCATAACTTCTATAAGCCGTTCATTCAGGCTTTTTTCAGTGTTAAGGTAATCCATAAAAAGATTGGGATTTTTTTCCAGGTTTGACAGTATATCAACATAATAACGTGATGGTGTACAAGAGGCAATGATCTGGAAGTGCGGATGAACAAGTGAACTGCCGGCAACCGGCATATAATTCCAATTTATTGATTGGTATGGGAACCTTTCAGGGTCAATATTGGACAAAAAGAGCAGTGCGCATTCTAAGGCTTCCTGCAACATCTGATGGGTAAAACCATTAACGGGTACGTAGTGCTGGCTTGTTATGGTTACCACTGCATTGTTTTCATCATAGGGAAAAGCATTGGGAAAACATCGGGCATTGCCATAGGTGTATTGCTCCTGTAGTGGTGGGATAAATTTTGGGGTCAGAGCATCTACAAGTCTAGGGCAAAAAGGGCAGGTTTTTTGTGATTCTTCAATCATTGTAGAGCGATCAGCAGTAGAAAATTCTTTTAAGGACAAACCTAAAACCCGTGTACTCTGACCTGTTAATGGGCAATATCGTATTTCATTAACTCGCTGTGCTTCTTTAAACTGCTGAAATGGGTCTTTCAATGTTATTGTTTTGATTTCTTTTTTTTAGTTGCATACTTTTCCCCCATTGATTAATACATAATCGTAATAATAATTTGCTTTTAAAACGTATGATTTATTTTACAATACTTTTTTTGTCTTATGGTAAACTATCACGTAAGGCGTAGCAAACGATATTTCTCTATTGAAGATAAGTACAAATAGTGAATTAGAAAATACATTGGCAATGGTGTCATCCTGAATTGCGTTTATTTAAAAGGAGTGCTAAAAATGGAAAAAGTAAAAAAGCGTTATGATGAGCTTGTTGCATTGATAAAAAAATATAACTATTACTATTACACGCTTGATAAACCTCTGGTTGATGATGCCACCTATGATGACGTAATGAAGGAACTTTTATCCATTGAGGAGCAATATCCTGATATTGTGCGTGAAGATTCGCCATCAAAAACCGTTGGTGCTGTTATTCAGACATCATTCAATGAAGTGCGCCATGATCCGCCAATGCTGAGCTTAAACAATGCCATGGATGAAGCTGATATAAATGATTTTCACCAGCGTTGTGGCAAATTGCTGGGAACTTTTGATATTGTGTATTGTGCTGAATTGAAATATGATGGGCTTGCTGTTGAGCTTGTGTATGAAAATGGAATATACGTACAGGGTTCAACACGGGGTGATGGTGAAGTTGGTGAAGATGTATCAGAAAATATTGCAACCATAAAAAAAGTGCCTGCACGCTTAAAAGGACATTTTCCTGGATATATCAGTGTTCGTGGTGAGGTTATCATGCGCCATGGTGAGTTTGAGCGCCTGAATGAGCTGCGCAGACAAAATGGTGAGCCTGAGTTTGCCAATCCCCGTAATGCGGCAGCGGGGTCGCTGAGGCAGCTTGATCCTGCTGTAACAGCGCAACGTGAGCTTGACATTGTACTGTATGGCATTGGGAAAATGGAACCCGCAGGAGGCGTAAAAACACAAAGCCAGTTGTATGAGTTGTTTCATGAGTTGGGACTACCTGCACCGCATTATTACACAGTTGGTTTGCTACAGGATGTCAAAGCCTTTTATACGCACTGGATGGAAAACAGGTACACACTTGATTTTGATATTGATGGTGTTGTGGTAAAGGTAAACAGCATTGATGTGCGTGATACAATGGGTAGTACTTCAAAAGCGCCACGCTGGGCTATTGCATGGAAGTTCCCCGCACGAGAAGCAATTACGGTGCTAAAATCAGTTGATTATCAGGTTGGGCGTACAGGCCTTATTACACCGGTTGCAAATTTGGAGCCCATTAATATTGGTGGAGTGATAGTCAAGCGTGCTACGCTTCATAACTTTCAGGAAGTGAAGCGACTGGACATAAAGATTGGCGATGTGGTTAAAGTAATACGGGCTGGTGATGTTATCCCAAAAGTGGTTGAAGTGTTACAGGATAAACGTCATGATGTTAAGGCGATAGTACCTCCTGAGCGATGCCCTGCCTGCAATTCAGTACTTCAGCATGAAGATATTTATATACGCTGTATCAATCCATCGTGCCCCGCTAAAGAGTATGAAACGCTGTGTTTTTTTGTTTCAAAGGATGGGATGGACATTGAATATGTTGGTCCTGAGTTGCTCAAACGTTTGTATGAACAGAAGAAGATAAAAACGATTGCTGATATCTATGTACTTACGCGTGATGACCTTTTACAGGTTGAACGGATGGGCGATAAAATCGTAGATAAAATTATAGATTCCATCAATCAGCGTAGAGTAGTGAGCCTGTCACATTTTTTACGGGCACTGGGTATTCGTAATGTTGGTGACCATATAGCAAAGGTTATTGCCCGCCATGTACGCTCGCTGGACAAATTACAGGAACTATCGCCGCAGGAACTTATGAGGATACCTGAAGTGGGACCAGGTGTTGCACAGTCAGTGTATGATTTTTTTCATGATGAAGAGTCGTTGAAGATCATTAAAAAGATGCAGAGCAATGGAGTTGTTGTAAAAGAAGAAGTAGTGGAAGAAGCTTCTGAAAATCCATTTAAAGGTAAAACGGTTGTATTTACAGGAACGCTAAAAAGCATGTCAAGACAGGAGGCAGAAAGCTTGATTGAATCATTGGGAGGAAAGGCATCAGGTTCAGTAAGTAAAAAAACTGATTTTGTTGTTGCAGGCACCGAAGCTGGATCCAAACTGGAAAAGGCTCAAACGCTCAATGTGCGCATACTATCAGAAGAAGAATTTTTAAAGATGGCGGGAAGGGAATAATGAAGATTGAATTGCTTCGTAAACTCTCAGGGCATTACTATGTGCTTAGCGTACCTTTGTTCTATGTATCGTTTTTAACACCTTTAAACTTAATTGCACCACTTTTGTCAGTGTTTGCCTGGGTGTGCCTTGTTCCTCTGTTTGTGTACATACACAATAAACCACTGAAAGAAGTTTACATAACATCATTCATTACAGCCCTTTTGGGATTTGGTGCTGTTTACTATTGGATGGGTGATTTTGGGCAGGCTTTGCCGTATGGCAAGGTTGTGATCGTAGCCCTTATTGTTCCATGCATATCGGTCTTTTTTGCTACTAAGATTTTGCTTGCCGAGTATCTGTCGCGAATTTTTCCACGTCTTACTATGGTACTATATCCATCAGTGTGGATTGCATTTGACTGGGTACAGACCATTGGTAGCATGGCGTTCCCCTGGAATTTTTTAGGTTATACGCAATATCCGTTTGTTAACTTCATTCAAATAGCCTCGATAACTGGAATCTTTGGTATTACATGCATTATTGTGTTTGCCAATATCAGTATTGCTCAATTAATACAGGCAAAGCTTTTCAACAGTAACTATCGCCCTGCATTACTTGCGTGCAGTATTGTGTGTGTTGTTGTAGCGGTATCAACGGTTTATGGTTTCATCAGACTGAAGCAGCATCATCAGTATGCAAATTCACACCTGCGTATTGCTATGGTGCAGTCGTGTTTTTCACCATGGGAAAACTGGACAAAAAACAAATATGTTTATCTGGATATTCTAAAAACTTTAACACAGCAGGCTATGCAGCATGATCCTGATATTGTCGTATGGTCGGAATCCGCAACGCTTGAAAATATTTCATATAGCTATTTCAATGGCAATCTAAATCATTTTGAAGAAGAAGTGCTGGCACTTGCTGCAGCAAACCGTGTGCCCCTATTAACGGGTGAAATTGGCATTATTGAAGATGTGGTAAAAAGGCGGTATTATCCACAAAATAGCATGGTGCTTATCAACTCGGCAGGGCAGGTTGTTGACACGTATGCCAAGATACATCTGGTACCATTTGGTGAGTGGTTTCCGTACGGGGAACTGTTCCCGTTTGTGAATGACATCATTGATGCATTTGGTGGTTCAAACTTTATACCTGGTGATAGCCCGCGTATTTTTACCATTGGTTCATTCAGATGTGCCCCGCTTATATGCTATGAAAATATTTTTCACCGGTTGTGCAGGGATTATGCAAATGCAGGCATTGACTTTTATGTAAACATCACTAACCTCTTGTGGACGGAAAATCCCATTGGTCCCATGCAGCACTTTTATTTTTCCGTTTTCAGGGCAATTGAAAATGGCATATGGTTTGTCAGCGCGGGCAATTCAGGTTTTACCGCACTTATTGATCCGTATGGGCGTATTACTACTTCAGTGCCGCTGATGCAAAAAACATACTGTGTGGGGGATATGGATTTGAGTATGAATACAAGCACAGTGTATCGTATGTGTGGTGATGGTATCCTGTATGTGGCATGGGCTTTTATACTTGTGTTATGTGCGATAGTAACTGGCAATAAGCTTTTTGTAAATAAAAGGAAACGCTGATGCGCATAATCTATTGCACCGATGTCCACGGCGCGTTTGAACGTGTACGAGAGCTCTTGTATGAAACAATAGCTGATGTGTATGTTATCTCGGGTGATTTGATAGACATCCCGTTTTACAATATGGATAGTGCAATTCGCTACCATGAGTTGCAGATGTATTTTGACAATATGCGTAAGCAGATGGGCCGTGATGATGTCACCGTGGAAGATTTTGTTGATGAGCTTATGGAGATGCCGCATATCACCGAAGAGACAGCAGAATTGGGTGCAAAATATCAGCAGTATACCATCCGTGCTCGCAGAGTGATGCAGCAAAAGTATAAGGTTTTAGCAAATATTTTTAGCTTCAAACCTCAGGCATATATTTTTGCACTGCCTGGCAATTATGATATGGATTTAAAATACACATCACTACATGACAGGGACCTGCACCTGCACTGGCATCAGGTAGATGATCAGATCATTGCCGGTTATGGTGGTGCTGATGTGTTCACAGCAGGGATTCCGCAAAAATATGTTGTTCCCTATAAAGCTGGTATTGGTATTGATGATAGAAAAAACGAGATGTACAATTTTTTTAAAGCAGTTCGTCCAACAATCATAGTGACACATCAGCCTGCCCACGGAGTGCTTGACTGGCTGCCACCTGTTGGTCCAACAGGTTCACCGGCACTTAGAACCTATTGCGATAATAATCCTGTTATTTTGTGTTTAACTGGCCACATTCACGGTTCATGGGGCATGAAAGAGGTTGAACATACACTGTATTTAAATCCCTCGCCCTTTGGGGATATTACTACTGTGCACCATGATGTGTTAGAAGGTGGTTTTTTCTACCAGATAGAACTTAATGGGAAAACTGTAGAACACATACTGTATAGAAAATTGTATAACGAGCGCGTATATGATTTAGCAGAGTACAGAAAACAAAACGGTGAGTGGATAGAAACGGTCATTGATGAAGGGAGGTATACTGCAAAGAAGAAATTAATGAATGTGGATATGAATATTCAGCAGTATTCACATATTCCTGAAATTGAATTATTTAAAGAAATAAAAAATTTTTTCCGAATGTTCCAGACTGAGGAATCAGAATTACGTGTAGAAAAAATGGAGGAGATAGTTAAGCGTATTGAACCGGTGATTGAAGACATTGCAATGGATGTACTTGGATCGGTAAATGTTGGATTATCACAGCCAAGTTCTGATATTGATATGGTACTGTATTTGCGGTGTGGTTTGCAATGTCCTGATAATCCTCTATCGTGTAGTTGCTGTAAGGATGCAGCAGAAATGATACGAAATGCATTGCAGGATGAATATAAATTTGAAGTGCTTGATTGTATTGATTTGAACGAAGTTGAAAAAAATATTAAAGAAAAAAACTACGAATCCGAAACTTTGCAGCGGTTTGTAGCATATCGCTCAATCTGCAGGCCCATAAATTATCGTGTTATTGCACCACTGGAAGATATGCTTAATCAGGACATAGAATTTAGAAAAGAGGTTGAAGGCAGCATACGCTCATATTTTAAGATTTTTGTTACCACATCACAGCATGTTCGTTCGTTCAAAAAATATGAAAATAGATTAAAAACAATTGGTATAAGGCTTCCTGACTCAATCCGAAGAAAGATTTTACAGTATTTGCAAAGTGAAGAAGACGATATACTGTAAATTAATTATGGCTCTTTTTCAGTAATAATTACTTAAAAAATTTCATAATGAATATAGTGTACACTATTTTATATTTTGTTTAAATATCCACATTTAGGAATAATTAATGACTTTATTTTATATTTGTAACATTTAAAACTTTTATGAATGTGTCTATGAATACATTCATTTTTAATATATTCTTCCACATCAGGTAAACAGCTATAACAAACTATAAAGGGAATAATTTCACCACTAAGCACATTTTGTAAACGTTTGATCATAGTATCAAAACTCTCCACATCCTTCTTTCCCGGTTGTGCTTTACTTTCACCAATGATGTAAACCTGATTTCCAATTTTAGTACCTTTAAAAAAATAGTATACATTGCAGTGTAATTTTATATCAATAAATTTTAGTTGTATTTTCCAACGTTATCGATTATTGTTATAAGTGGAAAGGCAACTGACTGATACATGAGGTCATATAATGAATGGCAAAAAAAAAGTAAAAAAAAGCCCCAGCAAAAAAATCCCACCTTCCAGGAATACTAATAATACAGATCCATTATCGCTGTTACAGGATAAGGATATATTGAGTATCATAGCTAATTTTAGTGCTGATGCTATCACTATATTTGATATGAATTTTAATATTGTATATGTAAATCCGGCTTTTGTTACCTTACGAGGTTACCCTCTGGCTGAAGTAAAAAAACAAAAGCTTGAACAAATTTTAACACCCAATTCATTACAAAAGGCACTTGAGGTATATAAGGAAGAATTAAAAGAAGAAAAAAGTAAAAAAGTAGACCTCAAAAGAAGCAGAATCCTGGAACTGGAACTTTACAAAAAAGATGGAACAACAATATGGCTGGAAACTCAGGTTTCGTTTATTCGCGATGCCAAAAATAAGCCAGTAGGGATACTGGTCATATCCAGGGATATTACCAAAAAGAAAACAATTGAAGATCAGTTAGCTATTTTCAAAAATCTGGTTGAAAATTCTTCCTACGCCGTAGGCATGTCAACACCTGAGGGGAAACACTATTATCAGAATAAAGCATTTAGTGATCTATTTGGTGATATTGGCAGTAATCCGCCCAGGACGTTATATGTTGATCATAAAGTTGGGGAAGAAGTGTTTAAAACAATTATGGCTGGTGGTTCATGGAATGGTCAGGTAAAAATGTATGATAAAAATAAAAACGTTATAGATGTTATTTTACGAGCTAATGCCATTAAGGATAAAAATGGAAAAATAATAGGACTTGTTGGTATTCATGAAGATATTACCACACTAAAATTAATGGAAAAGATTTTAAAAGAAAATGAGGAAAAATTTAGGGCTATCTTTGAGTCAACTACTGATGCTGTGTTTATTATGAAAGATGATATATGTATTGATTGTAATTCTGCGACACTTCGTATGTTTAACTGTTCACGTAAAGATATTATTGGCAAATCAGCACATCAGTTTCATCCCAGGGTACAGCCAGATGGAAAAAAGTCAAAACCATTGGCAATGCAATATATCCAAAAAGCAAAAAGAGGTTTCCCGCAACAGTTTGAATGGCAACATATAAAATTAGATGGCACACCTTTTTATACTGAAGTAAGTTTAAATAAGCTGGTCATTAGTAAAGAAGTTTTTTTGCTGGCAATAGTACGGGATATTACACACCGGAAAGAAATAGAGAACCGATTAAAGAAAAGTGAACAGTGGTACCGGGCATTATTTGATACTTCACCCGATGTCATTGTGATTTATGATTTTGAAGGGAATATATTTGCTGCAAATCATGCTGCCAGGGAAATGTATGGCGTTGGTACAACCGGTGAATTGATGTCTGACGTTACCAATATTCTGGATTTACTGGACGATGAGGATAAGCATAAAGCAATTGCAAATATGCGTAATACTCTTAAAACAGGGTATGCTGTAGGCAATATTTATACAATCAGAAACAAGAGTGGCCAAAAATTAACCGTTGAAGTCCATTCATCAGTACTTCCTGATAGTGAAGGCAAACCTCAGGCATTTATAAGTATTATCAGGGATATTACCGGACGTATTCAGGCAGAGAAAGAATTAAAGGAAAGTGAGTCAAAATACCGTACCTTGTTTAATTCAGCAAATGATGCAATCTTTATAATGGATAAAGAAATATTTATTGATTGTAATTACAAAACGCTGGAAATGTTTGGCTGCACACAGGAGCAGATTATAGGCACACCACCCTATCAATTTTCCCCGGAATTTCAGCCTGATGGGAGAAAATCAAAGGAAAAAGCGCTGGAAAAGATAAATGCAGCACTGCAGGGCAACCCACAATTTTTTGAATGGCAGCATTGTAGATATGACCGCACCCCTTTTGATGCTGAAGTGAGCCTGAATGCATTTGAATTAGGTGGGAAACAATATATTCAGGCAATAGTTCGTGATATAACCCAACGTAAAAAAGCTGAAAATATGCTCCGCAGAAGTGAAGAACAGTACCGAATGCTGGTGGAAACCGCAAAAGAAGGTATATGGAAAATTGAAAATAATGTTACTACCTATGTCAATAAAGCAATGGCAGATATGCTGGGATATACCCAGGAAGAAATGTTAGGAAGGCCAATCTGGGATTTTATGTTTGAGGAAGATATACCGGAGCTTAAAGAAAGGTTAAAGAAGAGAGCACAGGGCATTGATGAGGTATATGAAGGAAGACGGAAAAAGAAAGATGGCAGCCAATTATGGGCGATAGTAGCTGCCAAGACAATCTTTGATGATAATGGCAATTACATTGGATCATTTGCTCTATATACTGATATCACTGAAAGAAAAAAAGCCGAAGCTGAAATAGTAGATAAACAAAAACAATTGGAAGATATTATTGCCTATACTCCAGATCCAACTCTGGTAATAAATAAAAATGGCATTGTGATAGCCTGCAATAAAGCAATGGAAGAATTATTAGGTGTCAGGGCAATTGATTTGATTGGTAAAGGAAATTATGAATATGCATTGCCATTGTATGGGGTGCGCAGGCCAATTTTAATAGATTTAGCTTTGCATTATGATAGCGAAATAGCAAAAAAATATACCTATGTTAAAAAAGAAAAGGATGTGCTGATTGCAGAAACTACTATAGACAATTTCCGTGGTAGGAAAGTTTACCTGTGGGGTAAAGCCGCTCCTCTTTATGATAAGGATGGTAATATTATAGGAGCTATCGAAACAATCCGTGATATAACAGAGCAGAAATTGAATGAACTGGCACTCAAAGAAAGTGAGCAAAAGTTTAGAGAAATATTCAATTCAACAAATGAAGCTATTTTTATCCATGATCCTCATTTGGGAACTATAAAAGATGTAAAAGATATTAACCAGGCGATGCTAACATTATATGGATTTAACTCCAAAGAGGAAGTTTTAAACGGCAATGTGAGTGATTTAAGTGCAAATCTTCCGCCATATACTGAAGAAGAAGCAATGCATAAAATTCAAAAAACAATGGAAATAGGTTCTCAGACATTTGAATGGCTTGCAAAAAAGAAAAATGGTGAACTTTTCTGGACAGAAATTAGTTTAAAGAAAGCAGAGATTGGAGGTGAGGACAGGGTTATTGCAGTTGTAAGGGATATAACAGAAAGAAAAAAATCAGAAGAAAAATTGGCTGATTATAGTAAAAAATTAAATACTATTATTGAGGCTGTAAATATTGGTACATGGGAATGGAACGTAGATACGGGAGAGCTAGTGCTTAATGATAACTGGGCAACTATGTTAGGGTATACTTTACAGGAACTATCGCCACTATCATTAAAAACCTGGGAAGCATTGACTCATCCTGATGATTTGAAAAAAGCCTATTATGTTTTGGAACAACATTTTATGGGGAAGTTGCCTTATTATGAATGCGAAATTAGAATGAAACACAAAAATGGCAATTGGATATGGATTCTTGATAAAGGCAAAGTAGTGAGATGGAATGATAATGGCAAGCCCCTTATGATGTATGGTATCCATACTGATATTACAAAGTTAAAAGAAGCCGAACTGGAATTGCGCCAATCAAAAGAATTTATTGACCATGTCCTTGATACTATACCGGTGCGAGTGTTCTGGAAAGATAGAGAATTGCGGTATTTAGGATGTAATAGACAATTTGCTGTGGATGCTGGATTCAGTGATCCGGCGCAACTTATTGGCAAAACGGATTATGAAATGGGTTGGAGACAGCAAGCAGAATTATATCGAAAAGATGATAAAGAAGTAATAGAAACAGGTACCCCAAAGATAGGTTATGAAGAACCGCAAACAACACCTGAAGGGGAAACTATATGGTTGCGAACAAGCAAAGTACCTCTGCGTAATCAAAATGGTGAAGTTATTGGTGTGCTGGGTACATATGAGGACATAACTTCATCAAAACAAGCACAACAAAAATTAAGGGAAAGCGAAGAACGATATCGTAATTTAGCCGAATCCACTCAGGATTTGATTGCGCTGCACGATATGGATGGCAATATACAATATGTAAATCAGGCTGTTATAAATATTTCAGGATATACGCAGGAAGAAATAATTGGCAATAGCATATTGATGTTTGTGCCCCGCAAGTACCGGCGATCAATCTATGAACGTCATGCAAAACGCTTAGCAGGTCAACTGGGTGTTGAGCAATATGAAACCGAGTTTATTAATAAATTTGGCACGTTGATTCCAGTACAGGTTACGTCAACACCTATTGTCAAAGATGGCAGGATTATATCAATTATGATCGTTGCTCATGATTTAACTCAGCGAAGGATTGCCGAAGAAATGCTAGTAAAAAATAAGGAACGATTGGAAGCGGCAATATCAATATTGCAATATGATGCCAAAGATGCTCATAAACTTTTTGAGTATGTGCTGGAAAAAGCTTTGCAGCTTACCGGTAGTAAAATTGGATTTATATTAAATTATGATGCTAATGAAAAAAAATTTATACTCAATGCCTGGTCAAAAGAAGTAATGCATGAATGCACGATGATTGAAAAACCTGAGGTGTATTATTTAGATACAGCAGGGATATGGGCTGAAACGGTGCGAAAAGCACGGCCCATAATAATAAATAATTATAAAGATGATAATCCGCTTAAAAAAGGATATCCTGAAGGTCATGTGGATATTAACAGGTTTTTAAGCATTCCAGTGTTCAAGAATAAGGAAATAGTTGCTACAGTAGGTGTAGCAAACAAAGAAACAGATTATACTGAAATGGATGTGTTGCAATTAACATTGTTAATGGATGCTTCATGGAAGTCATATGAACGCATGCAGGTAGCACATGATCTGGCTGAAAGCGAAGCAAAGTTCAGGACGCTTGCAGATTCAAGTCCTATGGCTATTATGATGTATCAGGATGATAAATTTGTATATGTGAATAAAGCTGCTGAGCAAATTTCAGGCTATATGTTTGAGGAAGTAGCTCATTTGAATTTCTGGTTTCTTGTACATCCTGAAGATAAAGAAATGCTTATTAATAAAGCAAAACAGCGCCAGCAAGGCAGCCAGGGATTAGATAGTTATGAATTCAGGATTATCAGTAAAAATGGGCAGGTGAAATGGGTTTATGTTACCAGTGCAACAGTACAATATAGAGGCAGACCTGCTGGTCTTGTTTCAATACTTGACATAACGGATCGTAAAAAAGCAGAAGCAGATCTGTTTGAAGAAAAAGAAAAATTGCGCATTACTCTGCAAAGTATTGGTGATGGTGTCATTGCCACGGATATTGATGGAAGGGTTGTAATCATTAACGAAGCAGCACAAAAGCTTACAGGATATTCTCAGTCAGAAGCTGAAGGTAAGCACCTTTCAGACATTTTTGCCATTGTTCATGAACTATCTGGCAAACCATTAGAAAATCCGGTAAACAAAGTATTATCTACCGGCCATGTATATGAACTGTCAAATCATACAGTACTAGTGGCAAAAGATGGCACACAACGTGTAATTGCTGACAGTGCTGCACCTATTAAGGATAAAGCAGGTACTATAATAGGTGTTGTGCTGGTATTCAGGGATATGACTGAAAAATTACAGTTGATTGAACAAATTCAGAGAGCACAGAAATTAGAATCCGTTGGCCTTCTTGCAGCTGGGATTGCACATGATTTTAATAATATACTTGAAGGTGTGTTTGGGTACATTGGGCTTGCTAATGCATACGTGAAAGATCCAAATATATCTGATTTACTGACACAGGCACTTAAATCAATCCAGCGTGCAAAAGGATTAACAGGACAGTTATTGACATTTTCCAAAGGCGGTCAGCCTGTTAAGAAGGTTCAATCTATTATCCCGCTTTTAAATGATACAGTACAGTTTGCAATAAGTGGCTCTAATGTGAATGCGCAGTTTCACATTGATGATAATCTTGATAATGCTGAATTTGATTATAATCAGATTTCGCAGGTAATTCAAAATATGGTCATCAATTCAGTGCAGGCAATGCCAATGGGAGGAACTATTACAATATGCGCTGGCAATATATCATTTGCTGAAGGCGAGCATCCATTATTGCAGGGTGATTATATCAGGGTAATTATCGCCGATCAAGGGGTTGGTATTCCTAAAGAGGTGCTGCCAAAAATTTTTGATCCTTTTTTTACTACCAAAAGTTTGGGGCAGGGATTAGGTCTTGCTACAAGCTATTCAATTATTGCTCGCCATCAGGGTACCATTGAAGTTGAATCAGAACCTGGTAAAGGTACAACCTTTTATATTTATATTCCTGCAACAAAAAAAGAACCAGAAGAACAACAGAAGGTTGAAGAAAGGAAAGTATTAAAGGGTGGCAGAGTTCTGGTGATGGATGATGAACCAATGATGCGCGATATTATGGTAAGATTTCTGGAGCATTTAGGTTTTAATGCTGTAGTTGTGGATGATGGCAGGGATGCAATAGATTTGTATATCAAAGAAAAGGAGTCAGGGGCACCTTTCAATGCATTAATATTTGATATGACTGTTAAAGGCGGGTTGGGTGGCAAAGAAGCTATAGAAGAGATTAGAAAGATGGATAAAGATATTCTGGCATTTGTCATGAGTGGTTATCATGCTGATCCTGTGCTTGCAAACCCACAGAATTATGGCTTTAACGGTGGATTGTGTAAGCCGTTTACGTTAGAAGAATTAGAGGTAATGTTAGCTAAGTATTTTTAAAAAAAATCACTAATTATTCCTGAATGTGGAAAATTGAATAAAATATAAAATAGGGGGTGTCCCAAAAGACACCTCTTTTTTTTAAAAAAATTAATTTACAAGCAATTAATGCGACATAAAATTGTCGCATGAAAAAACAACGAAAACCAACAATACCAGTATTTAAGGAATACCATCA
>JBFLZD010000075.1 GCA_040756435.1 Spirochaetota bacterium
ATACGATTCGCCTTCACGGATAGTATAAATTGTAAGTTTAACTCCAGGGTTATATGGATACTTTTCAAGAAGCGATATATACAAAGATGCATCCTTAAAAAGAAGAAATCCATTTTTTTTATACAGCGCATTATCAGTCACCTTGATTGGGTTTTTTATAAAGAAAGCTATGATGTTCCCAATAACAAAAATAGCAATGATGACCGGTATCATGAACCTGATTGCTTTTTTTATCTGCCATATATGGTAGTTTGTAAGCATTACTTTTCCCCCAATTTTTGTGATTTTTTATAGGCAGCCTCAATTGCATCCATGACAATACCGGAAAATCCGTTTTTTTCCAGTACATGAATGGCATCAATGGTAGTTCCGCCAGGTGAAGTAACTTTACCTCTTAGTACTACTGGCTCTTCGCCCTGCAAAACCATTTTTGCTGCACCAAGAACAGTTTGCGCAGCTAAGGTCAGTGCGTCATTACGAGATAATCCTGCTTTAATTCCACCATCAGCCATTGCCTGGATAAACGTAAAGACATACGCAGGTCCACTGCCTGACATTGCTGTAACTGCATCCATAAGGTTCTCAGGCAATATCATTACTTTGCCTAATGCGCTAAAAATAGCCTGCGCAATATGCATGTCATTTTCGGTTGCAGAAACGGTTGATAATACTGACATACCTTCGCCAATTAACGCAGGCGTATTGGGCATACAGCGTATAATTCGGTAACTATCGCCAAGCCATTCTGACAGCCTGGCAAGTGTAATACCCGCGGCGATTGAAATAATCAATGTAGCTTTTTGTTTACTTTTAATTTCGTTGGTAACTGTTCCAACCATATTAGGTTTTACAGCTATTATAATGACATCACTTTTGTCCGATAGTTCCTGAATAGAGCTTGCAGCATAAAGATTAATTTTCTGTGAAAGATCTTTTACTTTAGAACTATCGACATCATAGCCAATAATGCTTTTTGGATGTAATAACTGTGATAGGCCAATGCATATTGCACTTCCCATATTACCAAGTCCAATACAACCAATAGATACCCTTCCCAGATCCATTACGATATCCTTTGTCCAAAAATTGCAGTGCCAATACGCACCATAGTGGCACCTTCCTCAATAGCTATGTCAAAATCCCCCGACATTCCCATTGACAATTCCTTCAAAGTTATATTCAATTTATTGTTTATTTCTTCTTTCAAGACCCTCAATGTTCTAAATGATTCTCGTATCCTATCACGATTGTCGGTTAATGGGCCTACTGTCATAAAGCCAATGCAATTAATATTATGCAGCTCCAGAATACCTTTGCACAATTCAAACGCTTTTTCAGGTTCAACACCAAATTTTGATGGTTCACCTGAAGTATTTACTTCAATAAGAATATTTTGTATTTTATTAATCTTTTTAGCTTCTTTGTCAACCTCAATTGCAGTTGAAAGCTTGTCAATGGAGTGTATGCACTCAAATAACCTGACGGCATCTTTTGCTTTATTTGATTGCAGGTGACCAACAAGATGGAAGCTAAATGTGCCCTGTAACTGTGGGATTTTTGCTTTTGCTTCCTGAACTCGATTTTCGCCAAATAGGGTTATTCCTTGATCAATAGCTTCTTGAATGGTTTGAGCAGGAAATGTTTTACTGACTGCAATAATAGAAATCTCAGCAGGATTTCTATTACATTGCCTGGCGATGAGATCAATTTTTTGTAATAATTGTCTGTAGTTATCAATAATACTCATTCTTGTAGTATCATTACCTCAATAGCTAAAAACATACAGCACCTAATAATTTTTTAGGTAAACTATTTTAGCGATAGTTACTATTTATAAGATTTTTGCCAGAAAATACCATACAAATAAATAAAGTCAAACAGTTTTTATTTTCACTCTGAGAGTAAAAACGCAGGTGGAAGGAGGAAAAGTGCTATATAATTTATTTTGATAAACGAATCAATATAAATTATAAAATACTATTGTGCTTGTACAACATATGTTAGGATGAGTGAAATAAAATAATTTTTTAAAATTAAAAATTTTATATTGACAATATTTATGTATACTTTCACAGTAATAATGAAATTATTGTAAAACCAATTTTTTTGAGGTGCACAATGGATGAACTGATATTGTATCTTATTCGTGAATATCACACTGCAGTAATCCATACATTAACAATCTCTTCAATAATTGCAGTGTGGGTGGTGATATGTGGGTGTATAAGGTTTGGCATTGCAGTGTATAGAAGAGCCAAGGGTATTTACCCCCCTGCAGAAAGCTTGCGGGAAGGCCATTGATGGGTAATAATCTTTAATTTTAAAATTATTATTTACCAGTCAAAAGCTACCAAAACCGGTAGCTTTTTTATTTTTTGGCAATTTCAATAAAAAGGAAATATTAGTGTGGGGAGAAAAGTGCTAAAAGAAAAAAGCATTTTTCATTGGTATTTTCTTTTGTTACCGCCTGGACAAAAGAAACTGCAATTGTTATAAGGACAATCCTAAAAAAATATTTCAAAAAAAATTAAGCTGAAAGACGCACGGACCTAAGAAGAGGAAAGAATACAATGATATACAGGGGAAGAACTCTCTATTTTAACCAAAAAAAAATTTTTATTTTGTGTAAAACACTATACTAAAGAAGTAACCTTAACGTAAGAGAAATGCATCTTTTACAAGAATAAATATAAATATAAATATAGCAATAAAGTCTAGTTGGACTATTATTTTGTTGTTTTATGTTGATTATGTAGTATACTATTAATCGATTTAGAATATTTTAAATGTTATATAAATGTTTGATTAAAAAGCATGGGTATATATGCCACTTCTTGTTGACATCTTTATGGCACTTTCTAAATCAATTGATTTAGTAGATCATGATATTGGAAGCCATAATAAACGGGTTGCATATATCGCTGGTAGATTATGCCATAATATAGGACTTTCCGCTGATGAAATAACAAAAACAGTTGTTGCTGCTGCATTACATGATATAGGTGTTTTAAAAGAAACCGATTACAAAGAATTGGTTGATTTTAACTACAAAGGTGGAATTGACTATCATAGTTTAATGGGCTATCGTTTACTTGATTCTTGCCAGATGACAAAAGATATAGCCCCTATTGTATTATATCATCATACATTGTATACTGAAAAACAACATATTGAAAATACTGGTACAGTACCATTAGCTGCTGAAATAATTCACCTTGCAGATAGAGTTGATGTCTGTATAGAGTATAAAAACGATGTGTTGAGTCAAAAAGATCATGTGTGCAAAACCATCCGTGAGTATTCAGGGGATAGATTTAATCCTGATATAGTTCGCAGTTTCATACAATTAGCAAATCAGGAGTCATTCTGGTTTGATTTACAGTTTAACAATATTGAAAAAAGCTTAAAAGGTTATATATTTTATGACCCTTTTCTTAGTTTAGAACAAATACATAGCATTGCATTACTTTTCACAAAAATAATAGATTTTAGAAGCAGATTTACTGCAACACATTCAACATCAGTAGCAATGGTTGCCAAAGAATTAGGGAAACTACTCAATTTTTCACCACGCGAATGTCTCATGCTTGACATAGCCGGTCACCTCCATGATATAGGGAAGCTGGCAATTCCATTATCGATACTGGAAAAACCAGATAAACTTACATCAAATGAATGGCGAATAATGAAACAACATACGTATTTTACCTATAGAATTCTTGATGAGATAGATAATACAGTGTTAAAGATTATAAATGAATGGGCAGCATTACACCATGAAAAAATGGATGGGAGTGGCTATCCATTTAAAACTCCTGGTGAAGATTTAAGTGTGGGTTCACGTATAATGGCAGTGGCTGATATGTTTACTGCATTAGCAGAATCACGTCCATATAGAGATTCAATGGATGATGATATGATTATACAAGAGTTACAAAAAGCTAAAAATAATACCCTTGATGGTAATGTGGTGGATGTCTTAATTAAAAATTATGATGCCTTGAAGGATATACGTTCTAATGCCTTTTGTGAGGCAATGCAACAATTTGAAAGTTTATTTGACTCAATTTAAAAGTCTGCATATGAGCGTTTATATGTGATTGTAAATTTTTTAATTAAAATAGATTTGACTTGTTAATTTATATGTATAAATATACAAACAGCTAATAACTGATTTGCAATTTTAATAAACAATTTGCTTTATGGAGTATCTATGCAAAAGATAAGTACAATAATACAAAACTGGAGTATACGAACAAAAGTTACTGTGGGCGTAATTGTTGTTCTTATTTTAAGTTTAGCATTTACCAACATATTCTGGCGAATTAGTTATATAAACGAGGTTGAGCGGCAATTTATAGATAAAGCTCGTTCCATCTGTACAATGGGAGAAGCCTTCAGAGAATATATGGCTGATAACTGGGAGCGGCAGATTTATGATAAAGACTATCTCAAAAAAGATATTAAGGGTAAATTTGTATATACAGTACCAGTTTTTTCTTCTATTGTTGCAATGCAAAAAAAGGCAAATGTTTTAGGGTATCAATTTAGGGTACCTAAAGAATATCCTCGAAATCCCAAAAATACACCAACACCACTGGAACAAAAAGTTTTGAATGAAATTAAATCTAAAAACCTGTCTGAATATTTCATGATAGATTATGAAAATAATGCATTACGCTATTTCAAGCCGGTTAAACTTTCAAAAGATTGTTTAATATGCCATGGTGATCCTGAGCAGTCATATACCTTGTGGGGTAGAAAGGATGGCAAGGACCCAACAGGTGGACCAATGGAAGGATGGAAAGAAGGGGAAATCCACGGAGCATTTCAGATAATTTATTCATTAAAGGATTATTTTGCTGCACGGTTTCAGATATTACTTATAAGTATTGTAATCAATATTGTGATATTAGTTGTAGCGATAGTACTTATAAGAGGTGTGGTGCATAGAGGTTTACATCCACTTGATGCAATGGTACAATCGCTGGAAGATATTAATAAGGGACAGGGAGATTTAACGCGTAAAATTGCAATAGAGCGGCAGGATGAGGTTGGACGTTTAGCAGAGCTTTTTAATCAGTTTATTGATAATTTACGTGAACTCATTTTAGCGGTAAAAGATGCAGCTGATCATGTGGCATCGTCTTCAACTGAAATGACGCAATCCAGTCAGCAACTTGCCAATGTTGCTCAGGACCAGGCAGCATCTATTGAGGAAACATCATCGGCTATGGAAGAAATTAAGGCAACTATCGATTCAGTATCCCAAAATGCAAAAGGACAGGCAAAAAAAGCAGATGCTACTCGTAATTCAATGGAATACTTAGCTGAAGCCATTGAGCGTATTAATCAACATGCTCAGGATGCATATAAGATGGCTGATGAAACTCATGGATACGCAAAAGAAGGCGAATCAGTATTGGGAAGCACTGTCAATGGGATGCGTGCCATAAATGAAAGCTCCAGGAGGATAACAGAAATAGTCACTATTATATCAGACATTTCTGATCAAATTAATTTATTATCGCTCAATGCATCAATTGAAGCTGCACGTGCTGGCGAATATGGTAAAGGTTTTGCAGTTGTTGCTGAAGAGATATCAAAATTAGCTGATCAGACAGCACAAAGTTCTAAAGAAATAAATAAACTCATTCTTGAAACCAACAATAAAGTAAATGCAGGTTCAGAACTTGTGGAAAAGACTGCTAATTCACTGCGCAAAATTATAGAAAATGTAAAAACTACTGCGGTACTTATGGAAAATATTGCTCAGTCATCACAGGAGCTCAATAACATGAGCAATAGTGTAAAAGCTGAGGTTGAAGAAGTTAATAGGATGTCTGAAGAAATATCAATAATGATGGAAGAGCAAAGTGCGTCTACTAATGAGATAATACGTGCAATAAACCAAATAAATGATGTAACACAAGTAGTATCTAGTGGTTCTGAAGAACTAGCAGCAGCAAGCGAAGAATTATCGTCACAGGCAGAAACATTGAATAATATTGTAAAACGGTTTAAAGTGTAACATGCTATACAATATTTAATTGGAGACAATACTATGATAGAAAATATACAATTTACATACCGTGATGGGAAACATGATGCAGGCAATGTTACAGTTTATGCGCTTTCAACATGTGGGCATTGCAAACGTGCATTGAATTTTCTTGATAGCAATTCGGTTAAATACCGCTTTGTCTATGTGGATTTATTGCCTTCAGATGAAAAAAATAAATTAAAGGATTATCTTGTTCAAAAATCTAATATGTATGTGGCATTTCCTTTTCTGGTTATTGATGACAACACATTTTTTACTGGCTTTATTGAAGAAGAATGGCGGCGTATGCTTAAATTGGAGTAAAAAAATGAAAAGAGAAAAAACAATTGAAGAAACAATGCAATTTGCCCGGATGGTAGCTGCAAAACATGGTTGGGTGTTACATCCTGACAAAGAATTTCTTGAAATACTCATTGAAGGGCTTACAACAAATTATAACCGTTATGGCTATTATTCTTGTCCATGCAGGGATGCAGATGGCATTCGTGAAAAGGATAAAGATATACTATGTCCGTGTGATTACTGTCCACCTGACATCAAAGAATATGGACACTGTTATTGTGGACTATATAATGATCCTGAATTTATTAAAAATGGTGGTATGCCGAAAAGCATACCCGAACGAAGACAATATTATTTTAAGAAATAATTTTTATATATTTACTTCACCAATTATTCCTAAATTATGGAAATTTGAACATAATATAAAATAGAGTACACCACCTCCGCCTTCGGTGGCGGGGGTGTACTCTATTTTCATTATGAAATTTTTTAAGGAATCATTATTGTATTTACTTGATTTTTTATATAGTTATTAGTATATTGTGTTCACTAAAAGTTCTTTAAAGCAGGGGTGGTCTGTGCTGGTGCACAGGCCTGAGAGTATACCCTTAGAACCTGATCTGGGTAATGCCAGCGGAGGGAGTAGTTTTTATAATTGCTTCTGTTTTTTTACATTTATTAAAATTTTAAAAACCGCCCACACGCTGGGCGGTTTTTTGTTATGAGGGTTACCATTATGACACAATTAGATTATGCCAAACAGGGTATTATCACCAAGGAGATGCAGCAGGCAGCGGAACATGAAGGTATATCAACTGACCAGTTGTGTGATTTAATAGCAAAAGGGTGGGCGGTTATTCCTAAAAACGTGAAAAGGACATTTAATGTGCGTGCTATTGGGAAAGGTTTGCTTACCAAGGTAAATGCAAATATAGGGACATCAACTGACCATGCTGATATTGAAGAAGAAATGAAAAAGCTTGAAGCAGCTATTTATTATGGTTCTGACAGCGTGATGGATCTTTCAACAGGAGGTGATTTAAAGACAATTAGAGCAATGGTTCTGGAACATTCAACGGTAATGGTGGGTGCGGTGCCTATTTATCAGGTGGCAGCAGAGCTTTCGGCAAAGGAAAAATCAATTCTGGATATGTCAGAGAACCAGCTTTTTGATGCAATAGAACAGCAGTGTGAAGAAGGTATTGATTATATAACTGTTCATTGCGGTGTAACTATGGCAAGCGCTAAATTGGCATCAAAGCAAAAACGTGTTATGGGAATTGTGAGCCGTGGTGGGTCATTGCTTGCAGCATGGATGGCACATCACAAAAAAGAAAATCCATTGTATGAGCATTTTGATAAGTTATGTGCGATAGCTCATAAATATGATGTAACCTTAAGCTTAGGAGATGGCTTGCGTCCAGGTGCCATTGCTGATGCTACCGATGCAGCTCAGATAGAAGAACTGGTAATATTAGGCCAGCTGGTAAAGAGAGCACGTGAAGCTGGTGTGCAGGTCATTGTAGAAGGGCCAGGACATGTTCCTATGGACCAGATAACTGCAAACATCATTGCGGAAAAGCGTATTTGTGATAATGCGCCATTTTATGTACTTGGGCCATTAACCACTGATGCTGCTCCCGGGTATGACCATATCGTTGGAGCGATTGGAGGAGCTATCGCCGCGCTTGCTGGTGCTGACTTTTTGTGCTATGTGACACCTGCCGAGCATCTGTGCCTGCCAACGGTGGAAGATGTTAGGTTGGGTGTGATAGGCACTCGTATTGCTGCACATTCGGCTGATATTGCTAAGGGCATTCCAAAAGCAATACAACAGGATTTTGAAATGTCACTATACAGGAAAGCGCTTGATTGGGAAGGCATGTTCAGCAGAGCAATTGATCCCGATATGGCACGCGCACGCAGGAAAAAAAGTGAAGATTATAAAGAACAGGTATGCACTATGTGTGGAAAGCTGTGTGCAATCAAAACACATAATGAATGTGAATTATTATAACAAATAGAAAGGGAAAATATATGGCAACAGGAAAAGATGCACGCATTATACTTGAAAAAGTACGATCACAAAAACCACTAATCCATAATATCACTAATTTTGTAGTAATGAACTACACTGCAAATGCACTGCTTGCCTGTGGTGCTTCGCCGGTGATGGCACATGCATATAATGAAGTGCAGGAAATGACTGGTATAGCAAATGCACTGGTTCTTAATATTGGTACGCTTGATAACGAATGGATCCATTCAATGGTAATTGCGGCAGGCACCGCAAACAAAAAAGGCATACCGGTAATACTGGATCCTGTTGGTGCAGGTGCAACTACGTTACGAACCCAGGCAGCATTAAAAATATTAAACACAGGTGCTATATCAGTCATTCGTGGGAATGCATCAGAAGTGCTGGCACTATCTGATACTAATACTCAGACAAAAGGTGTTGATGCTTTACATGTAGTTGATGATGCAATTGAAGTAGCAACTACTTTAGCTACCACAAATTCAGCGATAGTTGCTATCACAGGGCCAACAGATATTGTCACTGATGGTAAACAGATAGTAAAAGTGCATAATGGGCACAAACTTTTAAGTATGGTTACTGGTACAGGTTGTACAGCAACAGCCTTAATAGGTGCATTCTGTGCAGTTGAAAACGATTACCTTAAAGCAACAGCCTGTGCATTAGCGTATTTTGGTATTGCAGGGGAGTTAGCAGCCAAAAAAGCAACTGCCCCAGGAAGCTTTATGATAAAACTACTTGATGAGTTATATGCAATGACTTCATCAGAGCTTGAACAATATGCAAAAATTGAGAATGTTTGATTATGAATATGAGTGGCTATGTATGTTATGCAAGTGTAACAATACTGGTTAAAGATGAGCATAAAATTAACGATTAGTATGAAGCAAAAAGTTAATTTTTAAGCAATAAGCTGCTTTGTTTTTAACAAAAAAAGAATTACATGGGATAACATAATGAAATAAATTAAATATTATTTATGGAGGAAACATCTATGGAACTTAATGAAGTCACCATTACATCGGCAATTATTGATCGCTATTTTCAGCGATTAAAAAATTCACTTGTCAGTGATGTTGCTATTGTTGGCGGAGGCCCGTCAGGGCTTGTTGCCGGTTACTATCTGTCAAAACAAAATATTAAAACAATACTGTTTGAGCGTAAGCTATCCATTGGTGGTGGCATGTGGGGTGGTGGTATGCAGTTTAATGAGATAGTAGTTCAAAAAGAAGCTTTGCCGGTGCTGGAAGAATTGGATGTGCGATATACACAGTATGCTGATAATTATTATACCGCTGATGCAATTGAATCAGTATGTACTATTGCGTCAAAAGCCATTAAAGCTGGATTAACAATTTTTAATTGCATAAGCGTTGAGGATGTGATGATGCGGGAAGATTGTGTATGTGGACTGGTTATAAACTGGTCGGCAGTAGATATTGCTAAGTTACATGTTGATCCATTGACAATTCAGTCTACGTATGTTATAGATACTACAGGTCATGATACAGAGGTAGTAAAGGTTGTTGTGAAAAAAGTTCCAGGCAAACTCAATACTCCTTCAGGAACAATTGAAGGTGAAAAATCTATGTGGGCTGAAAAGGCAGAAAAACTCACGCTGGAGCATACGCGTGAAATATTTCCGGGGCTTTTTGTTGCCGGTATGGCTGCTAATGCGGTATTTGGCGGACCACGCATGGGCCCAATCTTTGGTGGGATGTTATTATCCGGAAAATTGGTTGCTGAACAGATTATAAAAAAATTGAAAGGATAATCCAATGAAAAGAAAGTTTAATAGCTTGTTGTATCTTGTAACCGATAGGCAGCTTGTAAAAAAGCCTATAGAAGTAGTCGTTGAAGAAGCAATAAAAGGCGGAGTTGATTGTGTGCAATTACGTGAAAAAAATATAGACACCAGAGAATTTGTTGAAATAGCGCAAACAATTAAATACATTACCGACAGATACAATGTTCCTTTAATAATAAATGATAGAATTGATGTGGCGCTGGCAGTACAGGCGTATGGTGTTCATTTAGGGCAGGATGATATGCCACTAAAAATTGCACGGAAGATAGTACCACATGCAATGGTCATTGGGATCTCGGTTTCAACAGTAAACGAAGCTATAGAAGCTGAAAAGGATGGGGCAGATTATATTGGTGCAGGCTCAGTATTTCCTACTTCAACCAAGGATGATATATCAGGGATTATTGGTTTAGAGGGGTTACAGGAAATTAAAAACGCAGTGAATGTTCCTGTCATTGCAATTGGTGGCATCCAGATTCACAATGCTGGAGATGTTATACAGCATGGTGCAGATGGAATAGCGGTAGTTTCAGCTATTGTTGCGTCGGATGAGCCATATCAGGCAGCTAAAACTTTAAAGGAAATCATTTGTTCATCTAAATGCGTTTAAAAAGATTATGCGATAGTTACTTATACAATAGGCTATTTACTTGAATATAATGAAGGGGAGGGATGTGAGGAAAAATTTTATTATAAAGAACAAAGATTTCTCGCTATGCTCGAAATGACAGTAAGACATGCCCAGAATGACATTACTATTTGCCATTTTGACGAGCGATATGTTAACATGTCATTTTAGACAAACGAAGTGACTGAGAAATCTTGTACTAATAATTAAATCTTTTATTTAGTGGTGAGCATTATGAATCTGAAGGACATAGGTGAGTTTGGATTTATTAAGCGTATAGCGCCCGATAGCATTAATGACTCAAGAAACGTATTGCGATCAATTGGCGATGATGCAGCAGTATTTAGAGTAGGTAAAAATGAGTGTGTTGTTCTTACTACTGATCTGCTTGTGGAACGGGTTCATTTTATTAAACAAGCAATGTCGGGTTATCAACTTGGGTATAAATCGCTGGCTGTCAATTTAAGTGATATTGCTGCAATGGGTGCTGTTCCACAACATGCTTTTGTAAGCATAGGCATACCTAAGGATACCCCAATAGAATATCTGGATGAAATCTACAGGGGGATGAAAGATCTTGCAAAACAATATAATGTTAATATATTGGGAGGAGATACCACATCATCGATTGTTGATTTAATTATTAACGTGGCAATTACAGGAGTTGCTAAAAAAGGTTCACTATTATACCGGAACACAGCAAAAGATGGAGATGTAATATTTTGTACTGGTTTTTTGGGTGATAGTAAAGCGGGATTAGACTTTATTCTGAAATCAGAACAACCAAAAAATGATCATGAAAAACGGTTGTTTGCAGCACACTGTTTGCCCCGTCCACACATAGAGGAAGGTTTGTTTTTGGCAAACTCTGGTGCAGTTCACTCATGCATTGACATAAGTGATGGATTGAGTTCGGATTTAATGCACATAGCAGAAGAAAGTAATGTGGGATTTATATTGCTAGAAGAGGGAATACCATTATCACCTGATTTATTGCAATATTGTAAAGAACATGGCTATAATGCAATAGAGTATGCACTTTCAGGTGGTGAAGATTATGTGCTGGTATGTACTGCTGATGTAAAAAAAGCAAGAAAGCTTGAGAATGATTTTTATAAAACATTTAACAAGATGTTATACAAAATTGGAATAATTACCAAAGAAAAACAATATCGTATAAAAATGAACGATGGAACAATAAGTGATATAAAACCAAAAGGCTGGGATCACTTTGCATAAGTTAGTTAAGATTTTTGCTGGAAAAATAAATTTTGATGAGTCTCCTTCAAATTGAATCCATCTTTACTATGAAATAATAATATGCAAATATTACATATCTGAAGGAAAAAAATTAGACATGCAGAAAAGTAAGGATTGGGAAAAAGTTATAGCACACTACATCATATGCACATATCGGGTAAATTACATCCAATGGGATAAAGCAAGTGGCGTAATTAAAGCTGAGTATTGCTGGAAGCAGAATATAGTATATCATTAATTTATGTAGTGGCAGCGTGAGTTACCGAATGATGAAGGTAATGGCAATACTCGATACGTAGCATTAGTAAGCACGGTAGCAGTAAATGAAAACGAATATCCGTTGAGTAATGCTATAGATGGTATGAAAAAAGTAGAAGAGAGTTTGTGTAGTAACTCTCAAGATATGGGAATAAAGACAATATACAGACAGATAAACTTTTAGCTGCATAAAAGTATACGGATGTCTTACTTTAGTCAATTATCTATAGTTGGGAAGGCTATTGGTTGGCCAGTTTCACTAATTCTGGTGGTGGCCCCCAGTAAAATTGGCAACAAGGGATGCCTTCTTCAAGATAAAATGAAAATGTGTAGCCACTAAAACGATAGTTATCGGTATTTTCATCACTGTCTAAGGCAGCAAGATAATCATAAAGATAATTTTCTACACAATACGCTATAACCTTAGCTAACGACATCTTACATATTTTGCGCACATCCATCACAAACTCATACTCATTCTCATACATATACAGATGAACCCGCTTCCACGTTTGATACCGCTTTCTATATTGCAACCGTTTATAGCTTTTCACCGGGATCCGTTTATACGAAAATACATAGTTTATGAAATTTATAATAAAAGTATGAAGCGGTAATTTGTACACAGCGGCACATAATTGAAAAAGCTCTAAGTGTTCATAGGCAATGCAGGTAGTCGTTTCTATATTCATATATTTCCTCCAAAGTATATGTATAATGCCACAATACTACTATCGGAACAAATTGCAACAACAAAATGTATGCAGTAAGAGAAAGTATGGGCAATGAAAGAAAGAATAATGAAAAGGTTTACTATAGAATGGGTACTTTGGGGTATGTCGATAAATATACAGTGATATATGGCACTGGTGATGGGAAATTAATTGAATACATCACCATCGTAATAACAACACCAACAAACAGAAAAAAAATAACTGAGCAATAAGCGTACAGCGGCGTTTTTTTGCCGAGCACCGGAGCTTCAGGGTGGAAAAAGGGCGAGGACTGTATGAGCCCCGAGGAAATCGGGGCGAGTTCCGCAGCCCCCACCGTGAAGCGAAGAGCGCAGGGAATCCCAACGGACGTTGGGACAAAAAACGATAGCCGCAAGCCGGGGGCAAGGGGAACGGGGGCTGGCGCATGAAGTCCCCGTTCCCCTTGTGAAAGATCTACACCATACAGTGGAAGTGGGACAATTTTGGCAGGGTGCGCAGTATATGGTATAGCAATGGCTTTAGTGTGCATTATGCTTATGACGCGGGAGGCCAGGTAAGAGGTGTGGTGGGCTACGCAGGT